>JAWLFD010000265.1:0-3113 GCA_041685745.1 Wenzhouxiangella sp. | reverse complement strand
GAGAAACAGTGCTGGCAAATCGTTGCCGATACGCAGCAGACGCAGAAAGACGTCGTCGCCCTGCGCCTGGCGCTGACCGATCCCGCCGCGGTCGACGACGCGATTTCCGCCGACGTGGCCGAAGGCTCTGACCACCTGGCCCGGATAATGGCCGGCGCGGACGGCTTCCAGTGCACCGCCGAGGAAACCGTCGCCGTCCACCATTACGCGAATGTGTTGTTCAACATTCTCAGGGGCGGCGTATTCCATGACCAGAATCGCGTTGCCGCGAAGGACTTTGCCGCAACGATCCGGCACTGCAATCATCGCGTCCACGATCGCAACCGCGGCCTGCTCGAGCGGTTGCCGTCGACACTCGAGCTTCGCGAGCTCGCATCCGAGCTTGCGCGCTGCCCGGACTTGCAGCTCAGGCGGCTGGCCGGTGAATATCTGCCGATCACCTTCGGCCGCCGGCACGGAGACCCCAGCCGCCCCTGGAACCGCTTCGCCATCCGCCTGCAGGACGAATACGGCAATCCCCTGCTGAGCTACGCCGGCAACTGGCGCGATATCTTTCAGAACTGGGAGGCGCTGGCGTTCAGCTTCCCGGAGTTCATCGAGCACATGATCGCCAAGTTCGTCAACGCCTCGACCATCGACGGCTACAACCCCTACCGGATCATGAAAGAAGGCATCGACTGGGAGGTCGAAGAGCCCGACGATCCGTGGAGTTACATCGGCTACTGGGGCGACCACCAGATCATCTACCTGCAGAAACTGCTGGAGCTCTCGAGCCGTTTCCACCCGGCTCGCCTGCACAGCCTGCTGCGCGAGCCGCTGTTCTGCTACGCCAACGTCCCGTATCGCATCAAGCCTTTCGGTGCCCTGCTGGAAGACCCCAAGAACACGGTGGACTACGACGAGCGCCTGGCGCGAGAGATCGACCGGCGGGTGGCCGATATCGGCGCCGACGGCAAGCTGGTTCTGGCCGATGACGACCAGGTCTACCAGGTCAACCTGGTCGAGAAGCTGCTGGTGCCCCTGCTGGCCAAGCTCGGCAACCTGGTGGTCGATGGCGGCATCTGGCTCAACACCCAGCGGCCGGAATGGAACGACGCCAACAACGCCCTCGTCGGCCACGGCCTGTCGATGGTCACGCTGTGCTACATGCGCCGCTACGTCGAGTTCCTGGCCGGCCTGATCGCCGGGCAGAGCGAGTCGTTCACGCTGTCGACCGAAGTCAGCCAGTGGCTGGTCGAAACCGCCGAGGCGCTGGCCCGGCTGCGCGCCACGACCGGCCCGGCCCCGCTTGACCCGTCGAGCCGCTACCAGGCCCTGGCAGAACTCGGCGAGGCCGCCGGTCGCTACCGCGCCGCCGTCTACCAGGGCGAGGGTTTCTCGGGCCAGACGGAGCAATCGGTCGACGCCATCCGGCGCCTGCTCGCAGATGCGCTGCACGTCATCGACCACAGCATCGCCACCAACCGGCGCGAAGACGGCCTGTTCAACGCCTACAACCTGATGCATCTTGACGACCAGGCGCTCGATACGGAGAGCCTGTACCCCATGCTGGAGGGACAGGTGGCCGTACTCAGCTCCGGCGCCATCGCCCCGATCGACGCCGTGGCCGTGCTCGAGGCCCTGTTCGACAGCGGAATCTACCGACCCGATCAGCGCACCTTCATGCTGTATCCGGACCGCAAGCTGCCTTCTTTCCTGGAAAAAAACCGCATCAGCGAGGAACAGGCCGCCGCCCTGCCCTTCATCGGGCAGATGCTCGCCCGCGGCGATGAACGGATCGTGCTGCGCGATGCCGACGGCTGCTGCCGCTTCAGCGCCGAGTTCAGCAACGTCGGCGACCTGCACCGAGAACTCGACCGCCTGGTCGACGACTACGGCCGCGAGGTCGAAGCCGCGCGCCGGCCGCTGGCGGCGCTGTATGAAAGCGTGTTCAACCACAAGGCCTTTACCGGGCGTTCCGGCACCATGTTCGGCTTCGAGGGGCTGGGCTCGGTTTACTGGCACATGGTGGCCAAGCTCCTGCTGGCCGTGCAGGAGAATTTCTTCGACGCGCTGGAGCGCGACGACGATACCGCCTGCGGGCGCCTCGGTGCGCTCTACTACCGAATCCGCGAAGGCCTGGGCTTCAACAAGACGCCTTCGGAGTACGGCGCCTTTCCGACCGACCCTTACTCGCACACGCCGAGCCATTCCGGGGCCCAGCAACCGGGCATGACCGGACAGGTCAAGGAAGAGATCATCACGCGCTTCGGCGAGCTCGGCGTTGTTGTCGACAGCGGCGTCGCGCGCTTCGTGCCGGCCCTGCTGCGGCCGGCTGAATTCATCACCCGGCCACAGTCCTTCCGCTACCTGGACGTGGCCGGCAAGTGGCGAAGCATCGAGTTGCCGGCCGGCTCACTGGCGTTCACCTGGTGCCAGGTGCCGATCGTTTACCGGTTGGACGACACGCGTCCGCCCACCCTGGAGATCCTGCGCAGCGACGGCAGCCGGCAGGCCTGCGCGGGGACCGAATTAGCCGCCGAATCCAGCACGGAACTGTTCCGCCGCAGCGGCGCCATCCTGCGCCTCGAGGTGTTCTTTCCGCGCACGGCGCTGTTTGTCGACCCGGTTGGCTGAGCGCTTGCCCTCGAACGCGGCGATCGTGCCGCATGGCATCACTGGCCGATCCAGGAGCAGACATGCAGCGCATCCGAGTCATTCTCGCCGGCCGTGGCGAGGCAGAGCGTGCAGCGGTGGCGGCGATTCAGACTCGTGAGCGGCTAGGCCATCCCTTCGAGCACCTTTTGAATCTGCTCCAGAGCGGTCTGCTGGGCGGCGACAACCTGGGCCAGCGCGGTCAGTCCGACGGCCGGCGCATTGGGCGTGACCGGCAAGCCGGCCTGACCCCGGGCAGCGCTGACCAGGGCGTTCGAGACGGACGTCTTGCTGCGCAGGGAAACAAGTTCGATCCGAAGCTGTTGGTTGGGCATGGCAATCTCCTTGGGGCCATGCCCGCTTCCGCGGAGGATTTTGCCTTTCGACAGGCAGACCTGATGGGAAAGGAATACTGTGGTGGACGGACCCAACTGTGCCATTAACATGAATACGTTTTATTCCTATCTGGCCTGCGGCTT
>JAWLFD010000264.1:0-3125 GCA_041685745.1 Wenzhouxiangella sp. | reverse complement strand
CATGTCCAGCCCGGGTTGCACGAACATGCCGGCGCGGATGTTGAGCTCGGAGACATAGCCGTCGCGCTCGGCGTACCAGGGCACGTAGGTCAGGACTTCATTGCCGTCGCGGATGCGCTCGATGACCTCGGGCTGGACATCCAGCACCTCCAGCCGCCGTCGGGTGGCCCGGATCAGACTGTCGTTGCCGGCCCTGACCGCCTGCAGGAATTCATCCTGCACGTTGACCAGTTCGGTGGCGTAGAGGGTAAACAGGCGCTGGCCCTCGCGCACCGGCTCACCGACGCTGGCCACGTCCAGCTCGCCGATCCAGCCCTGGGTGCGCGGGTGCAGATGGGTGAGCGCGGCCTGGTCGACCTGCAGCGTGCCGAGCGCGCTGATGCGGCGAAAAAGCCTTCCGCGCTCGACCTCGGCGGTGCGCAGGTTCATTGCCTGCTGCACGGCAGGCTGAACGTTGACGGTGGTGGTGCCGCCGTTTTGGCGCTGGCGCTGGACGAGGTCCATGCCGCAGATCGGGCAGGTGCCGGGACTGTCCTGGACGATCTGCGGGTGCATCGGGCAGACGTAGCGGGTCTCGGCCTGATCGCCGAGCATGCGATCGACCACGCTGTCTTGTTCGGATCCATGGTCGTGCTCGGCGTGGTCATCGGAATCGCTTGTCTGCGTCGACGCGGTGGTTTCCGCAGCGTCGTGTTCGTCGTGGCCGTCGTGGTCGGCGCAGCCGGCCAGGATCAGCATCAGGAGCAGGGCCGGGACCGGCAACGCGGCCCGGTTGTTGGAGTTTGTGGTCATGACGGTTCCTTGTCGGTCAGGCTGGCGATGCGGGCGATCACGCCCAGCTGCCGGCGCCGGGTGTCGATCAGGTCGAGGTCGATTTCAAGCTGGCGCAGGCGGGCGCGGACCAGTTCGTCGAAGCTGGCTCGATCGGTCTCGTAGGCCGAAAGGGTCGCTTCCACGGTCTCCTGGGCGCGCGGCAGAATGCGCTGCTCCAGCAGGTCCAGGCGCTCGGCAAGGCGGTCCTGCAGCGCCTGCTGCCGGGCCAGCTCGCCGCCCAGGCGCTGCAGGATCAGCTGCGCCTGGGCCTGCCGGGCGTCGCGTTCGGCCAGCGCGGCGTCGACCCGGCGATCCTGGCGGTCGCCGGTGAACAAGGGCAGGCTGATCGTGGCCATGGCAAACAGCTTGTCGGACATGCGCCGGCCGCTGGGGTCCTTGCCGCGCTGATGGCCGTAGCCGGCTTCCAGCATCCACTGCGGGCGATAGGCCTGGCGGGCCAGTTCGGCCGCGACCTCCTCGGCCTCCACCCGGATGTCGGCGGCGACCAGTTCGGGATGGTGGTTGAGCTGCGAGGCCAGATCTTCGCCTGGAGATGCTTGCAGCGACCACTGCGGCAGGCGCGGCTGACCAGCCTCAGGTCTCCAGGGACCGATCCAGCGCTCCAGCCTGGCACGCGCCTCGTCGATTGCGGTCTGGGCATCGACCCGTCGGCGTTCGAGCAGGGCGAGCTCCAGCAGCGCCTGGGATTCATCCTGCAGGCGCCCGGTTCCGGCCTGGAAGCGGCGCTGGGTGATTGTCACCAGCTGACCGAGCTGTTCGAGCATGGCGTCGACCTGCTCGGCCGAGGCGCGCGCGCTGATCCAGTCCAGCCACGCCAGGCGGGTCTGCAGCATTACCTCGAGTTCTCGCGCGCGGATATCGGCGGCCACGGCACGTGCCTGGGTGCTCCTGCGGTCGCCGGCGAGACGTCGCGAATCGCCGGCCGGAAACCGCTGGCGCAATCCGATCCGGTACATCGTCATCATGTCGGCCGACAGGGGGTCGTCGATCGGCAGGCCTTCGGCGCCGATGGTCACTTCCGGATCGGGCAGGGCGCCGTCGGCGACGGCGAGATGATCCAGGCCCTGCGCCTTCCGGTCGAGCTCGCGCAGACCGGCGTCCCGGGCCAGCGCCTGTTCGACTGCAGATTCGATCGACAGGGCCAGAGCGCTGAGCGGCTGGCATAGCGCGAAGAGCAGGACGGTCCCGCAAAAAGCAGATTTGAACGACATGCAACTCTCCCGAAGAGTTCTTTACTTATCAGAGGGCGCCCCCGTCATGCGAGGGTGGGGCTAGCGCGTGGACGCGCGACGGACTCAGGCCCGAGACTGGGGAGGTCGCAGCAGGCGTTCGGGAGATGGAGACGGATCGAAGTGACGGGCCGTCGCGTTGGCCGCGCTGTGTTCGGGGCAGGCTTCGCCGCCCAAGGCGCCGACCGGGCCCGGGACAGGCGCGCTGCAGCCGCAGCCGCAGTCGAAAAAGCAGCACCCGGAGTCGTCGGGCGCGTTTTCCGATGGTAGGTCGCCCTGGTTATCAGCCTGGGCGGCGTGGAACGGACAATCGCTGCCGTCGGCGGCGGGATTTGCCGATTCCGCGGGCGCGTTGACGTCGGCGCTGCCGTGGCCGGGGCAGGCGTGAACGGGCAGTCCCGCGCAGGCCAGCGCGATGCCGAGCAGGAGCACAAAGAGGCGGTATTGCCGAGTCATCGCCGAAGACGCTACCACAGTCGCCGTGTCCAGTCCATCGTCTTCTACAGCGGCAAGGCGTTCAGCACCCGCCGGATTTCCTCGGCGGTCAGGGCCCGGGCACCAGCCCGCGTGGTCCGGCCCGAGCGGCCTTCGAGGTCAACGAACGCATCGGCCGGCAGGCCATCCTGAAGATCTTCCTGATCGGGGCTGAAGACCCAGTCGTCGCCGTTGTGTTCCAGCGTGCCGCGACCCAGGCCGAGCGCCTGGCTGGAGCGATGGCAATCCTCGCAGCTTCTGGCCGGCCCGATGGTGTGCGGGCTCAAGGGCGCGAAGTAGCGCCGGAACTGGGTCTGTTCCCAGTCGGGATGGTCGATGGTGCGGATCATGCCGGGGACGAAGGTCACGATGTGGCCCTCGCCATCCACGCCCATGGGCGGGGCGTCGTTGTGCACGTTCCAGCGCTGATCCGACCACGAGCCCAGGGTGAACTCGCGCGCGACGTGGTCGAACTGCTCCTTGTTGGGATCGTAGTCCATGTGGCAGCCGTGGCACTGCGGCGCCCACTGGGTGTGGCAGGTCGAGCAGGTCAGCCGATCATGGTGGCCGTCGTCGGGATGGCTGGCC
>JAWLFD010000263.1:1319-3129 GCA_041685745.1 Wenzhouxiangella sp. | reverse complement strand
CCGGGTGCGCGCGGCGCCAGCGCCTTCGTTTCGGTGATGGAGGGCTGCAGCAAGTACTGCTCGTTCTGCGTGGTGCCTTACACCCGCGGCGAAGAGGTCAGCCGTCCGCTCGACGATGTCGTAGCCGAGGTGGCGGAACTGGCCGGGCAGGGGGTGTGCGAGATCAATCTGTTGGGGCAGAACGTCAACGCCTACCGCGGGCCGATGCACGATGGCGGCAGCGCCGACCTGGCCCTGCTGATCCGCTACGTCGCCCATATCGAAGGGGTCGAGCGCATCCGCTTCACGACTTCGCACCCGGTCGAGTTCTCCGACAGCCTGATCGAGGCCTTTGCCGACGTGCCCAAGCTGGCCAACTACCTCCATCTCCCGGTCCAGTCCGGGTCGGATCGCATCCTGGCGCTGATGAAGCGCGGGCATACCCGGCTGGAGTACAAGCAAAGGATTCGCCGCCTGCGCGAGGTCCGGCCCGATATCGCGCTGTCATCGGACTTCATCGTCGGCTTCCCCGGCGAGACCGAGGCGGATTTTCGGCAAACTCTCGAACTGGTGCGCGAGCTGGACTTCGACCAGAGCTTCAGCTTCATCTATTCGTCCCGCCCGGGCACCCCGGCGGCGAGCTTTCCCGACAGTGTCGGCCTGGAGGAAAAAAAGCAGCGCCTGCAGCGCCTGCAGGAACAGCTCAACCGGCAGGCCCGAGCCTTTGCCGAGCGCATGGTGGGCACTTCCCAGCGGGTCGTGGTCGAAGGGCGCAGCCGCAAGGACGCCGCTGAACTGGCCGGAAGAACCGAAAACAACCGCGTGGTCAATTTTCCCGGGCCGGCCGAGCTGGTCGGGCGGATGGTCGATGTTCGCATTACCGCAGCCCTGGCCAATTCCCTGCGCGGTCGACTCGAATCCGAGCCCGGCACCGCTGCCGCGTGATGGCGACTCCCGGAACCTCGGCGACCGAGACCGCCCTGACCCTGGAACTCGAGCCGGCCGACAACGAGCGGCTGGCCAACCTGTGCGGGCAGCTCGACGATCACCTGCGACTGATTGAAAAGCGACTGGGAATTTCGATTGCCGCGCGCGGCAACCTGTTCAGCCTGGAAGGCGAGGTCGACGCCGTTCGCGCCGGCCGGCGCGTGCTGCGCCGGCTGTATCGCCAGGCCGAGCGCGAAATCCTCACCCCCGCGCTGGTCAATCTACAGTTGCAGCAGGCCGGCCTGGACGAAGACGAAGGCGCCGTTGAAGTCGGCATTCAGACCCGGCGCGGCATGATCCGCGGGCGCGGGCCCAACCAGAAGCGCTACCTCGAGCGGATCGCCGCCAACGACGTCAATTTCGGCGTCGGTCCGGCCGGCACCGGCAAGACCTTCCTGGCCGTCGCCTGCGCCGTCGATGCCCTGGAAAAGGACCGGGTGCAGCGCATCGTCCTGGTGCGCCCGGCGGTGGAGGCCGGTGAACGCCTGGGTTTCCTGCCCGGTGACCTGGCCCAGAAGGTGGATCCTTATCTGCGCCCGCTCTACGATGCGCTCTACGAGATGCTCGGCTTCGAGCGCGCAGCGCGCCTGACCGAGCGCAACGTCATCGAAGTCGCGCCGTTGGCGTACATGCGCGGACGCACGCTCAACGACGCCTTCGTGATCCTCGACGAGGCCCAGAACACGACGCCGGAGCAGATGAAGATGTTCCTGACCCGGATCGGCTTCGGGTCAAGAGCGGTGATCACCGGCGACCTGACCCAGATCGACCTGCCGCCGAAGGTGACCTCGGGGCTGCGCCAGGCGGTCGGCCTGCTGCGGGAGGTGGAGGGCGTCAGCCAGAC
>JAWLFD010000263.1:0-1219 GCA_041685745.1 Wenzhouxiangella sp. | reverse complement strand
CACTGGGCGCATCTGGTCACACACGGGCTCTTGCATCTGCTTGGCTTCGACCATATACATGCCGAGCGGGCGAACATCATGGAAGCTCGCGAGATCGAGCTGCTGAGCGGCCTTGGTTTTCCCAACCCCTATGAATCTGGTAATGGAATCTGAACCTCCCCCTTCCCTCTCCAACGGTATCCTCCGGCCCGCCGGGGTCACGGCATGAACGACGACAGTGCAGCCGGAAACGGCTCATCCAACCGGACCTGGTTTGAAAGACTGGGCCGCGCCTTCGGTGGCGAGCCGAAAAGCCGCGACGATCTGACCGAGTTGCTGCGCGACGTCGCCGGCCAGGGATTGATCGACAGCGATACCCTGGCCATGCTGGAAGGCGCGCTGGAAGTCGACGAACTGCAGGTGCGCGATGTCATGGTGCCGCGCTCGCACATGGTCGTGATCAACGAAAATGCTTCGCTGGACGAAATCATGCCGGTCATTCTCGAGTCCGGGCATTCGCGTTTCCCGGTCGTGGGCGAGGACCGCGACGAGGTGCGCGGCATCCTGCTGGCCAAGGATCTCCTCCAGCTGTTTTCCGAGCACGGGGAACTGGTTCTGGCGGATCTGATGAGAGCGCCCGTCATCATCCCGGAGTCCAAGCCCCTCAACGTGCTGTTGCGCGAGTTTCGGGTGAGCAAGAACCACATGGCGATCGTCGTCGATGAATACGGCGGGGTCTCGGGTCTGGTGACGATCGAGGACGTGCTCGAGGAAATCGTCGGCGATATCGACGACGAACACGACGCCGAAGCGGTCAAGGACATCGACCAGCTCGAAGACGGTGTCTACCGGGTTCAGGCGCTGACCCCGATCGACGATTTCAACGAGGCCCTTGGCACTGACTTCAGCGACGATGAATACGACACCATTGGCGGACTGGTCGTGGCCGAATTCGGCCGTCTGCCCGAGGCGGGCGAATCCGTGACCGTCGGGGAGTGGCGGTTCGAGGTCGAAAGCGCGGACGACCGGCGGCTGCACGCCATGGTGGTCCGCCGTCCGGATGGATGAAGCCGATGCCGCTCGCCCCGGGCAGGGCCCGCGTCGGCTGGTGCTCCCTTCGTCACGTGCTGCCCCTGGTGGCAGCACTGATCGTGCTGTCGCCATCGACGCGGGCTCAGGAGGCTTGGCTGGTGACCTACGGACCGGGCGCAGAGGTCTGGGAGCTGTTCGGCCATAACGC
>JAWLFD010000039.1:0-13069 GCA_041685745.1 Wenzhouxiangella sp. | reverse complement strand
GAGTCCCTCACTCGATATCGAGGAAGCTGCGCAGCTGTTCCGACCGGGTCGGGTGACGCAGCTTGCGCAGGGCCTTGGCCTCGATCTGGCGGATGCGCTCGCGGGTGACGTCGAACTGTTTGCCGACCTCTTCGAGGGTGTGGTCGGTGTTCATGTCGATCCCGAAGCGCATGCGCAGCACCTTGGCCTCGCGCGGGGTCAGGCCGCCGAGCACCTTCTGAACCGTGTCGGTCAGGCCGGTGGTGGTGGCCGTGTCGACGGGTGAGAGGATGTTGATGTCCTCGATGAAATCGCCCAGGTGCGAGTCTTCGTCGTCGCCGATCGGGGTCTCCATCGAGATCGGCTCCTTGGCGATCTTCAGGACCTTGCGGACCTTGTCTTCGGGCATTTCCATCTTCACCGCGAGTTCGTCCGGGGTCGGTTCGCGGCCCATTTCCTGGAGCATCTGGCGCGAGACCCGATTGAGCTTGTTGATGGTTTCGATCATGTGGACCGGAATGCGGATGGTCCGCGCCTGGTCGGCGATCGAGCGGGTGATCGCCTGGCGGATCCACCAGGTGGCGTAGGTCGAGAACTTGTAGCCGCGGCGGTATTCGAACTTGTCGACGGCCTTCATCAGGCCGATGTTGCCCTCCTGGATCAGGTCCAGGAACTGCAGGCCGCGGTTGGTGTATTTCTTGGCGATCGAGATCACCAGGCGCAGGTTGGCCTCGACCATTTCCTTCTTGGCCCGCCGCGCCATGGCTTCGCCGATCGACATCGAACGGTTCAGCTCGCGCAGCTCTGAGATGCTCACGCGCTGGGCTTTCTCGAACTTGGCCAGGCGCGCCTGCAGATCGCCGATGCGGTCGCTGTGTTCGCGCAGGGCCTTGCCCCACTTGGTCTGGCGCCGCACCAGCCCGGCCAGCCACTCGGGATCGGACTCGTTGTCCTGGAAGCTGCGGATGAAGTCCTTGCGCGGCATGCCGGCCTGGTCGACGCAGATTTCCATGATCTTGCGTTCGACGCCGCGCACGATCGCGACGTGGAATCGCATCCGGTCGATCAGGTGGTCGAACATGCGCGGCGGCAGCTTCAGGCGCATGAACTGCTCGGAGATCTGATCCTTGGTCTCGTTGGTCTTCCTGCCGTTCGGGCCGTAGCGGTCGTAGAGCTTGAGAAAGTGTCCCTGCAGGCGGGCCAGTTCGTCGAAGTACTGCTCGACCTGGGCCGGATCCGGACCGGTATTGACCGTCGGTGCGGGCTTGTCGTCCTCTTCGTCCTCGACCTCGTCGTCGGCATACTCGGCCTCTTCGGCCACGGCCGCTTCCATGGTGTCTTCGGAGATCAGGTCCATCTCGGCCAGCAGGGTCGGATCGATGAAGCCGCTGACCAGCTCGTTCAAGCGCAGGTTGCCGGCTTTCCAGCCCTCGACCTCTTCGAGCAGCGTGGTCACCGTGCCGGGGAAGCGGGCCAGGGCCATGTTGACCTGGTTGAGCCCGTCTTCGATGCGCTTGGCGATCGAGATTTCGCCTTCGCGGGTCAGCAGGTCGACCGAGCCCATCTCGCGCATGTACATGCGCACCGGGTCGGTGGTGCGGCCCAGCTCGGACTCGACCGCGGCCAGCGCGGCCTCGGCCTCCTGCTGGGCGGTTTCGTCGTCGGTATCGGCGCTGGCCGCGTCATTGAGAATCAGCGCATCGGCGTCCTCGGGCGCTTCCTCGAAGACCTTGATCCCCATGTCGTTGATCATGTTGATGATGTCTTCGATCTGATCGGCCTCGACGATGTCGTCGGGCAGGTGGTCGTTGACCTGGGCATAGGTCAGCCACTGGCCCTGTTCCCGGCCTTTTTCGATCAGTTGCTTGAGCTGCGACGGTCGCGGTGCGTTTTCCATATCGGGTTTTTCGATCAATCCTGATGAGTTTCGGCGCGCAGGCTCAGCAGCTCGCGCAGTTCGGCCATTCTTCCGGCGTCCAGACCCCCTTCCACCAGCTGGGCTTCCTGGAGGTCGCGGACGCGGGCCCGTATCTGTTGATGACGGATTCTGGCCATGGTCTGCGCCAGCGCTTCCGCCATTTCCTCCTCTTCGCTGCAGACCGGACGGACCGCCAGTCGGGCCAGCCAAGGTGCTTCGGGGCGATCTCTCCACAGCTCAAGAAGCTTAGCCGTGGAAAAATGGGGCTTTTGAGCGCAAATGTCAACCAGCTCGCGCAAGAAAGTCAGCCCCTTGATGTCGGCCGGGATGTCGAGCAGGTCAACCGCATCGCTCTGCGCCAGGCCCGGTTGCTGCACCAGCAGCGCGACAGCATACTGGATCGGCGTCAGCGGACGGTCTTCGCCGGCCTCGTTCGGTCTGCGCGTGCGGGGCGGATGGCGGGCGGGTGCGGTGGCGGTCTGGTGGCCGCTCAGGCGCTCGAGCTCGCCGCGCAGCAGGTCGGCGAAAGCCCCGTCGGGCAGCCGCTCGAGATAGGGCTGGGCCAGGGCGACCAGCCGGGCCCGGCCGTCGAGCGAGTTCATGTCGACCTGCGCGGACAATTCTTCGAAAAATACCGCCGACAGCGGGCGGGCCTGTTCCAGCAGCCCGCTGAAGTGCTCGGCCCCCCGTTCGCGCACGAGGCTGTCGGGGTCCTCGCCCTCGGGCACGAAAAAGAAGCGCACCTCGCGGTTGTCCTGCAGCAGGGGCAGGGCCGTCTCCAGCCCGCGCCAGGCGGCCTGACGCCCGGCACGGTCGCCGTCGAAGCAGAACACCACGACCGGTGTGGCCTTGAACAGCAGCTCGAGATGGTCCCGGGTCACCGCGGTGCCCAGTGTGGCGACCGCGTCTTCGAAGCCGAACTGGTGCAGGGCGGCGGCGTCCATGTAGCCCTCCACCACCAGGATGCGTTCCGGCAATCCGCGGCGGCGGACCTGGTAGAGGCGATACAGCTCGCGGCCCTTGTGAAACACCGGGGTTTCGGGCGAGTTCATGTACTTCGGCCCGCGCTCGCCGAGCGCGCGCCCGCCGAAAGCGATGACGCGTCCGCGACGGTCGTGGATGGGGAACATGATCCGGTCGCGGAACTTGTCGACGACGCGGTGTTCTCCGCGC
The DNA here is from genome assembly GCA_041685745.1 of Wenzhouxiangella sp. Lineage (GTDB taxonomy): Bacteria > Pseudomonadota > Gammaproteobacteria > Xanthomonadales > Wenzhouxiangellaceae > Wenzhouxiangella. The sequence goes on along the minus strand of JAWLFD010000039.1, from coordinate 9,999 downwards.
GAGACCAGTCCGGCCTTTTCCAGCTCGGTGGCCTTGAAGCCATCTTTTCCGAGCGCGTCGATCAGTCCCTGCCACTGCTCCGGGGCGTAGCCGATGCCGAATTCGTCCACCGTGGCCTTGTCGAAGCCGCGCGTTTTCAGATAGTCGCGGGCCGTCCGGCTGGCGCCGAGCTGGTGTCTGAACCAGTGCTGGGCGGCGGCCAGCGCCTCGTAGACGCGATCGTTTCGCTCTGAGGAGACCAGTCCGGCCTCGCGCGGGACTTCCAGCCCGGCGATGTGGGCCAGTTCCTCGACCGCGCCGGGAAATTCCAGCCCGTCGTGGGCCATCAGGAAGCCGATCGCCGTGCCGTGGGCGCCGCAGCCGAAGCAGTGGTAGAACTGCTTGGCGCTGCTGACGGTAAACGATGGAGTCTTTTCATCGTGGAACGGGCACAGTCCCTTGTGCTCGCCGCGCCCGGCGTTCTTCAGGGCCACGCGGGAGCCGACGACGTCGACGATGTCGACTCGTTCCAGCAGGGACTGGATGAAATCTTCCGGGATGCGACCGCTCACCGGTCAGCCCCCGACCAGAAACGGGTTCAGCCGGCCAGCCGGGCGCGGACCAGGGCCGAGACTTCGCGCATGTCGGCGCGACCCTGCAGCTGCGGCTTGAGCCGGCCCATGACCTGACCCATGGCCTGCATCCCGTCGGCTTCGGTCGCGGCAATGGCCTGGTCGATGAGATCGTTGATTTCGGCAGTCGATAGCGGTTCCGGCAGGTAGGGCTCGAGCAGGGCGATTTCGGCTTCTTCGGTCTCGGCAAGGTCCGGCCGGTTACCGGCCCGGTATTGCTCGGCCGATTCGCGCCGCTGCTTGATCATCTTCTCGACAACGGCCAGCACGACGGCGTCATCGGCGACCATGCGCTCGTCGACCTCGCGCTGCTTGACCGCGGCCGAGGCCATGCGCAAGGTGCCCAGGCGCGCCTTGTCGCCGGCCCGCATGGCTTGCTTGATATCCTCGAGCAACTGGTTCTTCAGCGACATGGCACGGGGGACGAAAGAGGGAGAACCAACGCGCTGCCGGCGCGGCACAGCGCGCGCTTGCTAGTACAATCGACGGCGGTTGACGCGTTCGCGCGACAGTTTGCGCAGGTGGCGCTTGACCGCGGCGGCCTTCTTGCGCTTGCGCTCCTGGGTCGGCTTTTCGAAGAATTCGCGGCGACGGGCTTCGGTCACCACACCGGCTTTTTCGCAGGAGCGCTTGAAGCGACGCAGTGCGTACTCAAACGGCTCGTTCTCTTTAACCTTGACGCTGGGCATTCAGAATCAGTCCAATTTCTAACGTGGATAGTCCCCCATTATAAACCGCATGTCTGCAGTCGTGCAAAGCATTCTCGGCATCGAAACGTCCTGCGATGAGACCGGGGTGGCCGTCTACCGCGGCGGGACCGGCATCGTCGCCGACCGGGTCTACACCCAGACCGGGCACGCCGCTTACGGCGGGGTCGTGCCGGAGCTGGCCTCGCGCGACCATGTGCGCAAGCTGCCGGTGATGATTCGCCAGGCGCTTGAAGATGCCGAAATGGTGCCGGAAGAGGTCGATGCGGTGGCCTATACCGCCGGGCCCGGGCTGGCCGGGGCCTTGCTGGTGGGAGCGGCCACCGCGGTTGGTTTCGCCGCCGCCATCGCCCGCCCCGCGATCGCCATCCATCACATGGAAGGCCACCTGCTCTCGCCCCTGCTGGACGCCGAGGCGACGCTGACCTTCCCGTTCCTGGCCCTGCTGGTCTCCGGCGGCCACACCATGCTGGTCGAGGTCCGTTCGGTCGGCGACTACCGCCTGCTCGGCGAGACCCTGGACGACGCCGCAGGCGAGGCCTTCGACAAGACCGCGCGTCTGCTGGGGCTGGGCTTTCCGGGCGGGCCCGAGGTGGCGCGTCTGGCCGGGCAGGGCGATGACCGGCGCTTCGAGTTTCCGCGTCCGATGGTCAACCGGCCGGGTCTGGACTTCAGCTTTTCCGGGCTCAAGACCCATACCCGGCAGCTCGTTGCCCGGGTCGATCCGGCCGATTATGCCGACGTCGCCGCGGGCTTCGAGCGGGCGGTGGTCGAAACGCTGGTGATCAAGTGTCGCCGGGCGCTGAAGCAGACCCGCCTGAAACGGCTGGTGATCGCCGGCGGGGTCAGCGCCAATCGCCGCCTGCGCGCCGCGCTCGACGCCGCCTTGCCCGGCCAGGTGTACTATCCGCCGCCTGCCTTGTGCACCGACAACGGCGCGATGATTGCCCACGCCGGCTGGCACCGCCGCCACGAGGGCGCCAGCGACGGCCTCATCAGCGTCCGCCCGCGCTGGCCGCTGACCGAGCTGTCCGTGCCCCTCAAACCCTGAACCCTGAACCCTGAACCCTGAACCCGGAAACCCCCAACCCCGCCATGGATATCGTCTTCATCTCCGATCTCGACATCGAGACCGTCATCGGCATCTTCGACTGGGAGCGCGAGATTCGCCAGACCGTGCGCCTGAACATCGAAATGAACACCGACGTGCGCCGCGCCGCGCAAACCGACCGCATCGAGGATGCGCTGGACTACAAGTCGGTGGCCAAGCGGTTGATCGGGTTCGTCGAGCAGTCCGAGTTCGGCCTGGTCGAAACCCTGGCCGAGCGCTGCGCCGAGATCGTCCTCGAGGAATTCCCGGTGCAGTGGTTGCGCCTCAAGCTCGACAAGCCGGGTGCCGTGCGCGGATCGCGCTCGGTCGGCATCCTGATCGAGCGCGGCCGCAAGCCCGGAGCATAAGTGGCCGTGGCAGCGGGCGGACAAGCGGTGGACGTCTACCTGGGCCTGGGCAGCAACCTGGACCCGGAGCGGCACATCGCCGCAGGCTTTCAGGCCCTGGTCGAAACCTTCGGCCCGGTCGATTGCTCGCCGGTCTACGCCTCGACCGCGGTGGGTTTCTCCGGCGCCGACTTTCTCAACGCCGCGGCCAGGATTCGCACCGACTGGTCGGTCGGACGCCTGAAATCCTGGCTGACGGCGCTGGAAAACGACCACGGCCGCGATCGCAGCCAGCCGAAATTCTCCGACCGCTCGCTCGACATCGACATCCTGCTGTACGGCGACCGGTGCGGCGAGTACGACGGCCTGGTCCTGCCGCGCGAGGAAATCCTCGAGCACGCCCACGTCCTCAAGCCGCTGGCCGATATCGCTCCGGACCTGGTGCATCCGGCCACCGGTCGGACCATCGCCGAACACTGGCGGCAATTTGCCGGTGATCGAAGCCTGAGGCCCGCGGCCGCGTGGAGCGAGGGCTCATCTTCGGGCTAGACTGAGCGGACACGAAAACCGCCCCGGGAGACAAAGATGGAAGCCACCAGGCATCCGAGCACCGAAGACACCCTGCTGCTGGTCGTGGACGTGCAGGGCAGGCTGGCCCGGCTGATGCACGAATCCGACGCCATGATCGCCCAGCAGCGGATCCTGATCGAAGCCTGCCGGCTGCTGGACGTGCCGGTGGTCTGGGCCGAGCAGCTGCCCGACAAGCTCGGGCCCACGGTGCCGGAGCTGACCGAAAAACTCGCCGGGCTGACGCCGTTGAGCAAATCCAGCTTCGGCTGCTGCGGCGATGCCGGGCTGATGGAGGCGATCCGCGCCAGCGGGCGAACCCAGGTGCTGCTGTCGGGGATCGAGGCCCACGTGTGCGTGTGGCAGACCGCGGCCGCGCTGCGGCGCGAAGACTACGCGGTCCACCTGGTGTGCGACGCGGTCTCGTCCCGATCGGCCTTCAATCGCGAGATCGCTTTCCGCCGCATGGCCCAGGCCGGCGTGTGCCTGGGCAACGTCGAAATGATTCTTTTCGAGCTGATGGGCTCGGCCGGGCACCCGCGCTTTCGCGACGTGACGCGCCTGCTCAAGTGAACCCTCCGGGGCTGTCAGGCGCTCACAGGAACAGGTCGGGCAGCAGCTTCTCGCCCGGCTGGACCGCATAGTCGTCGAAATCGGTGACGCCGGACCGGGCCAGCGCGTCTTCGTCGATGAAGAACTCGCCGGTGACCTCGCCGGCCGGCTGGCTGAGAATCCAGTGCGCGGCGTCGGCCATGATCTCGGGCTTGCGGCAGTTTTCGGGTCGCACCGCCCCGCCCAGCATCGCCAGCGCGGCGGTGGCGATCACGGTGCGCGGCCACAGCGCGTTGACGGCAATCCCCTCGGGCCGGAATTCCTCGGCCATGCCGAGCACGCACTGGCTCATGCCGTACTTGGCCATGGTGTAGGCCACGTGCGGGGCAAACCACTTCGGGTCCATGTTCAATGGCGGCGAAAGGTTGAGGATATGCGGGTTGGCCGCTTTTTGCAGATAAGGCAGCGCGGCCTGCGAGCACAGGAAGGTGCCGCGCACGTTGACCCCGAACATCAGGTCGAAGCGCTTCATCGGCACCTCCGGGGTCGGCGCCAGAAAGATGGCCGAGGCGTTGTTGACCAGGATGTCGATGCCGCCGAAGTGCTCGGCGGCCTGGGCCATGGCCGCGTGGACGGCGTCTTCCTCGCGGATATCGAGCTTGATCGCCAGCGCCCGGCCGCCGGCGGCCTCGATTTCTTCGGCCGCCGAGTGAATCGTGCCCGGCAGCTTGGGATGCTTGCGATCGGTCTTGGCCGCGATGACGACATTGGCGCCGTCGGCGGCCGCGCGCAGGCCGATGGCCTTGCCGATGCCGCGCGAGGCGCCGGTGATGAACAGGGTCTTGCCGGCCAGCGGCTGGGACATGGACTTATCCTTTGCAGATGAAAACCTGCACCTATGCTAGCGGTACCGTCGCCACTCGTGTGGCCCTGAACGCCTGGAGGTAGCGGGTTGCCCATGGACGACGGTCTCCTTGGCGGCTTGCTCGGACTGATCGAGGCGCGTCCGGCCTGGCTGGTGGGCGCGGCGTTCGCGTTTGCGCTGCTGGAGTCGCTGGCCATCGTCGGCATCGTCGTGCCCGGCGTCGTGCTGCTGTTCATGGTCGGTGCCGTGGTCGGCCTCGATCCGGTCCTGTTTGCCTGGTGCTGGCCGGCAGCCACCCTGGGCGCGCTGACCGGGGATGTCGTCAGCTACGGGCTGGGGCGCCGGTTTCGCGACCGGGTACCGGGGATGTGGCCGCTGCGTCAGCGCCCGGAATTGCTCTCTGGCGGACGGCTGCTGTTCGCCCGGCACGGCGGCAAGAGCGTTTTCATCGGCCGCTTCATCGGGCCGATTCGGCCGGTGATCCCGCTGCTGGCCGGCATGCTGGGCCTGCGCGGCCGACTGTTCCTGGCCTTCGCGATCCCGGCCGGGATTGTCTGGGCGCCGCTGTACCTGCTGCCCGGGATGCTGTTCGGCGCCTCGCTGGGACTGGCGGCGGAATTCGCCGGCCGTCTGGTGGTGCTGCTGCTGATCGTCGTGTTCGGCACCTGGTTCGTGGTCTGGGTCACGCGGCTGATCTACGATTTCACCGCCCGGCGCAGCGGCTGGTGGCTGAAAAGCCTGGTGCGCTGGACCAATCGCCATCCGGTGCTGGGGCGCCTGGTGGGTGATCTGCTGGAGCCGGGCGGGCGTCAGGTGCTCTCGGTTGCGCTGCTGGGGCTGATTCTCGGCGGTTGCATCGTCGCCCTGTTCGGCCTGCTGATCATCGCGCCGCTGGCCCAGCCGACCTGGGATTTGGAGCAGCAGCTCGGCGGTCTGGCCGCCAGCCTGCGCAGCCACTTTGCCGATCCGGTCTTCGTCGCCATCTCCCTGGCCGGCGAGCTCCACGTGATCGGTCTGCTGGCCGGGCTGACGGCCCTGGTGCTGCTGGCGGTGGGTCGAATCCATGCCGCCTGGCACTGGGCGGCCGCGGTTCTCGGGGGCTGGCTGCTGGCCGAAATGATTGCCGGCGTCATGGGCCTGCTGCTGCCGGGGGCCGAGGGCAAACCGGGGCTGGCCGAAGTGCCGCACCGCGCTTTCGTGCTGACCACGCTGGTGTTCGGATTCTTTGCCGTGATGCTGGCCAAGGACTTGAGCGCGCGCCACCGGAAATGGCCCTATCTCGCCACCTCGGCGCTGCTGGCATTGATCGCTTTCGCCCATTTCTACCTCGGCCGGGCCTCGTTGATCGGGCTGCTGGCGGCCTTTTCCCTGGGCCTGGGCTGGCTGGCGCTGATCGGGATCGGCTATCGCCGGCGTGCGCTGATGCGGGCCCGCCCGATCCGGCTGGTATTGATGTTCTACGCCAGCTTCGCCGCCATCGCCGCGGTCGAGATCGGCGCCAGTTCCGATGCGCTGCTGGAGTCCACCCGGCTGAGCCAGCCCGAGCGCCAGATGTCGGTCGACGAGTGGCAAACGGGCGGCTGGCGCTTGCTGCCGGAGCAGCGTTCGCGCCTGGGCGCGGCGGAGAAAAAGCGCTTCGATCTGCAGCTTGCCGGTCGGCTGGACAACATCGTCGCGCGTCTGGCCGCGACCGACTGGCGGCCGGCCCGGATCGGGTCTCCGGCCGATGCGCTGCGCCGTCTGGCGACCGGCTCGGCCAGGTCCGATGACGAGAACCCGGTCCATCTCCCGCGGGATTTTGCCGGCCTGCCCGAACGGATGATCCTGGTGCGAGAAGAGGCCGGCGGCCAGCGTCTGCTGCTGCGGCTGTGGGATTCGGGCACGCGGCTGGACGGAGCCCACCTGTGGCTGGGCCAGGTGCGGACGCTGCGGCGCGAACGCGGCCTGGCCGGCATCGAGCGCTGGCGCGAAGTGCCGCAGGAAGCGGATCGTGCCTTGAGCAAACTGCTGGAAAGTCTGTCGGCCGGGCGGGTGATTCAGCCCGAAGACGGCCCGGTGCTGATCAATCTGGCGCGTCCGGCTCGACCATCGCCTGCTCGACCAGCGGCAGCAGCGCATCCAGGCGTGCCGCCGGATCGGTGATTTCGAGCAACTGCTGGGCCTGGCCCAGGTCCAGCGGCAGGATGGAGGCCAGAGCGAAGCCCAGGCTGCCGGCGTTGTCCGGCTCGACGTCCAGCTGCTTCGCCACTTCGGCATGGCGCAACAGTTCGCGCATCAGCGTTTGCAGCGCGGCGTGTTCCGGTGCCACCGGCCGCGCCGGTTCCGGTGCCAGCCAGTCGACTTCGCCGATCAGCAAACCGTCGGAGCGGGCACTCGTTGCAGCAATCGAAAAGCGCCGCTGGCCGCGGGTCTGCAGACCCAGCAGCCCGTCTTCGAGGGTCGTGAAGTCGGTGATCACGGCCTCGGTCCCGATGCGCGCGTGCCAGGCAGCGGACTGCTCGTCGCCGGGGAAGCGGGCAACCACGCCGAATCCGTGGCCGGCGCGCATGCATTCGCGGACCATGTCGATATAGCGGCGCTCGAAGATTCTCAGCGGCAGAACGGCATCGGGGAACAGCACCGTCTGCAGCGGAAACAGCGGCAGCGACTCGCTCATTCTTCTCCCCGGACAAAACGGTGCGGGGCATTGGCGAAGCCCTTGTTGCTCATGAACACGACGTGGTCGCCGGGACGGACCGCTTCGCGCAGGTCCTTGAGCAGGTTGGTCACCTGGCGGCGCGGTCGGCCCTGGCCGTCGAGTCTGGCCAGGATCTCGCCCGGATCCCAGTCCATGGCCTCGGACGTCTTGAACCAGACGTGGTCGGCGGCCATCAGGGCCGGGGCGAGCTCGTTGACGTGGTGGCCGCCGCGCATGGTGTTGCTGGCCGGCTCCAGGGCGACCAGGATGCGCGCCCCGCCGACGCTGCGGCGCAGGCCTTCCAGGGTCAGGCGGATGGCGGTGGGGTGGTGGGCGAAGTCGTCGTAGACGCGCGCGCCGTTGACCTCGCCGAGGAACTCCAGCCGGCGCTTGACGCCCTGGAATTCGGCCAGCGCCGCCGCGGCCGCGGCCGGTTGCACGCCGACCTCGCCGGCGGCGATGACGGCGGCCAGCGCGTTCATGGCGTTGTGCCGCCCGGTCTGGGTCCACTCCAGTTCGGCCACGGCTTCGTTGCGATGCAGGAAGACCAGCCGGCGGCCGGCCGGTTCGGCCAGCTCGACCTGCCAGTCGGCGCCGTCGCCGAGCGAGAAACGCTGCAGCCGGCTCCAGCAGCCCTTGTCGAGCACGCCCTTGAGCGCGTTGTCGTCGCCGTTGACGACGAGGGTGGCGTTGCCGGCAATGGTGCGGACAAAGTGGTGGAACTGCTGCTGGATCGCGCCGAGATCGGCGTAGATGTCGGCGTGGTCGAATTCCAGATTGTTCAGGATGGCGACGTCGGGCCGGTAGTGGACGAACTTGGCCCGCTTGTCGAAAAACGCGGTGTCGTATTCGTCGGCCTCGACTACGAACAGGTCGTCCGCACCGCGCGCCGAGACGCCGAAATTGTTGGGCAGACCGCCGATCAGAAACCCGGGCTGGTGGCCGGCGTGTTCCAGGATCCAGGCCAGCATGCTGGCGGTGGTGGTCTTGCCGTGGGTGCCGGCGACCGCGAGCACCCGGCGATCGCCGAGGTAGTTCGCGCCCAGCCAGCCCGGCCCGGAAGCGTACGGCAGGCGGTGGTCGAGCATGTACTCGATGCAGGGATTGCCGCGGCTCAAGGCGTTGCCGACCAGGACCAGGTCCGGGGCCGGGTCGAGCACCGCCGGGTCGTAGCCCTCGGTCAAATCGATGCCGAGCGCGTCGAGTTGGGTGCTCATCGGCGGGTAGACGTTTTCGTCCGAGCCGCTGACCTGATGGCCGTCGGCGCGCGCCAGCGCCGCCAGGCCGCCCATGAAGGTGCCGCAAATCCCCAGAATATGAATGTTCACAACGGTCCCGCCACGCTGCTGATGATGCCAAAAGAGATCATGAACAGTATCATGGCGACCGCCAACCCGGCGGCAAAGCTGGTCTCGAGCGCGTGGCGCCAGATGTGAGCGTCCACCGCGAACGACCACAGGAAGATCAGCAGGCTGAGCAGGACCACCGGCGGGGCCGGTTCGGTGCCGGCCTGCAGGTTCAGCGGCAGGCTTAACAGCGACAGCAGGGCACTGGTGCCGTAAAGCGCGCTCAGGGTCTGCTCCCAGCGACTGACGCGGGATTTCAGCCTCAGTACAATCCAGACCAGGACCATCGGCAGGCCGGTGGCCAGCAACAGGAGCAGGGTTGGCGAACCGCCGCCGTCGCCCAGGCTGATGCTCAGCGATGCGGTCAGCAGGTACAGCGTAAGGGTCGCCAGCAGCACGCTGGGGCCGGGCGGCAGATCCTGCGGCCCCTGGCGCAGCAGGAGAATCTGGATCAGTCTTGAAAACAGAATGGACATCGACGATCAACGCTCAGGGTTCGAGGACCAGACCATGAAGAATCGGCCGGTTCCATGCGAAAACGCCGCGCTGCGGGTTGATCGTCAACTCGACGTGCGCGGCCACGACTGCCCCGTTCCGGCGCTGCAGGCGCGTGGCTGCCTGGACGCGATGGAGGCCGGGCAGGTGCTCGAGGTGCTGGCCACCGATCCGCTGGCCGAGGTCGATCTGCAGATCCTGTGCGACCGCCTGGGGCATGAACTGATCGCCGCGCGGCAACACTCGGGCGAGCTTGCGATCCGGATTCGGGTCAGCGGAGCGCGTCGAGCAGGCGCTGGCTGATGACGTCGATCTCGCCCATGCCGTCGACTTCCACCAGCAGTCCGCGTTCGGCGTAGTAGCCGGTCACCGGCGCGGTCTGCTCCTGATATACGGCCAGCCGGTTGCGCACGACCTCTTCGGTATCGTCGGAACGACCTTCCTCCGCGGCGCGCCTGGCCAGGCGCTGCACGATCTGCTCTTCATCCACGGTCAGCGCCAGCGCCTTGTCGACCGGCTGGCCGATACGGGCCAGTACCCGGTCCAGCGCTTCGGCCTGGGCCAGGTTGCGCGGGTAGCCGTCGAGAATGTAGCCGGCGGCAATGTCGTCCTGCCCCAACCGCTCCTCGATCAGGCCAAGCATGAGTTCGTCGGAGACCAGCTCGCCGGCGTCCATGGCCGCCTTGGCCTCAAGACCCAGCGGCGTGCCGGCCTTGACCGCCGCGCGCAGCAGGTCGCCGGT
>JAWLFD010000262.1:0-3157 GCA_041685745.1 Wenzhouxiangella sp. | reverse complement strand
CACGATGCCGGCCTTGCAGCCGCATTCGCGGATCAGGCTCAGGGACCGGTCCAGATGGCGGGTCGACTCGGGATGGATGCTGATCACGCTGGCGCCGGCTTCGGCAAAGTCCGGAATGATGCGGTCGACCGGTTCGATCATCAGGTGGACGTCGATCGGTGCGCTGATGCCGTAATCGCGCAGCGCCCGGCAGACCAGCGGGCCGATGGTCAGGTTGGGCACGTAGTGGTTGTCCATGACGTCGAAATGCACCCAGTCGGCCCCGGCCTCCAGGGCGGCCCGGGTGTCTTGCCCCAAGCGGGCGAAGTCGGCGGACAGGATCGAGGGCGCGATGACCAGCGGCTGTTTCATGGGCAAACGGTATCTATAATGCAGGCTGGATTCGAATTGTACGCCAGCCGTGACCGACTACCCCGCCCCGCCGCTCGAACTGGTCCACCAGGGCAAGGTGCGCGACATCTACGCGGTCGACGACCAGCGCCTGCTGATCGTCGCCTCGGACCGGCTGTCTGCGTTCGACGTGGTCCTCCCCGACCCCATTCCCGGAAAAGGCGAAATTCTCACCAGCCTTTCCCTTTTCTGGTTCGAACGCTTCGATGACCTGGTCCGCAACCACCTCCTTGCCGGTGACCTGACCGAGATCCTCGGCTCGGCCGAACTGGCCCGGGCGCTTGCCCCGCGCAGCATGCTGGTGCGGCGACTGAAACCTTTGCCGGTGGAAGCCGTCGTGCGCGGCTACCTGGCCGGGTCGGGCTGGAAGGACTACCAGGCCTCAGGCCACATCTCCGGGGTGAAACTGCCGGCGGGCCTGCAGCAGGCCGGGACCCTGCCGGAGGCGATTTTCACCCCCTCGACCAAGGCGGCCCGGGGCGAGCACGACGAAAGCATCGACTTTGCGACCATGCAGAAGCTCATCGGCGCCGAAATCGCGCTACGGGTGCGCGACATCTCGTTGTCCATCTATCGCCGGGCGGCGGCCTGGGCCCGCAATCGCGGCATCATCATCGCCGATACCAAGTTCGAGTTCGGCATCGACGACGACGGCCACCTGTTTCTGATCGACGAGGTCCTGACCCCCGACAGTTCGCGCTTCTGGCCGGTCGATGAGTGGCGCCTGGACATCAGCCCGCCGAGCTTCGACAAACAGTTCGTGCGCAACTACTTAGAAACGCTGGACTGGGACAAGACGGCGCCGGGTCCGCGTCTGCCGGCCGAGATCATCGAGCAGACGCAGCAACGCTACCGGGAGGCGGTGCGCAGGCTGACCCAAGCCGACGGCGGCTAAAGCGCATCGCCCTGCGGCGCTACACTATGGATTGAACCGTGTCGTCCAGGCCAGTGTGATCATGAATACATCCCCTTCTTCTCCGTCCGCCGATCAACGTCCGGCCAACACCGAGCGCCAGTACCGCGTCCAGCGCAGCGATCTGCCGCTGAGTTGCCCGACACCGGAGATGGCCTTGTGGAACTCGCACCCGCGCGTTTACCTGCCGATCGAAAAAACCGGCCGTGCTCGCTGTCCATACTGCGGCGCCGAGTACATTCTGGAAGAAGACTAGCCGGCGGTCTCGAACAGCCCCCACGATAGAGCGCTTCGCGTGCAGTCTCACGACACCGCACTGGCGACCGTCGAGCTTCGCTCTCCCCTGGGCCTGATCACGGCTGCGGCCCTGTTTACGGCGCTCGCCTTCGGTCTTGTCGTGCCCAAGATCGCCGGCGCCGCCCTGCTCCTGCTGGGCGGCATCAGCCTGGTCTGGCTGACCGTTCGCCGGGGCTGGAACCTGCGCGGCCTCCATGCCAGCGAACGCGTGCTGAGCGTGGCCGCAACCGCCTATGTGGCCATCATCTTTCTGGGCTGGCTCTGGCACGGCCTGGATCCGGCCGCGGGGCAGGGCCTGGGCCGGCACGCCAGGCTGCTGCTGATTCTGCCGCTGTTTCTGTTCCTGCGACAGGTGCGGGATCTGGCGCCGTTCTGGTGGCACGGCATCGCCGCCGGGACGCTCATCGCCGGCGCACACGCCTGGTGGTTTCTGCTGACCGGCCAGGTCGGCGAGTTCGAACACCGCGCCGGCGGCGCGACCAATCCGATCTATTTCGGCGGCGTGGCGCTATTGATGGCCTTCATGCTGCTGCCGCGGATTGGCGCGCGCGAACTTCCAGCCTGGCAGCGCTGGCTGGCGGCCGCTGGTGTTCTCGCGGGTGTCTCGGCAAGCCTGCTGTCGGGATCACGGGGCGCCTGGGTCGCGGCCTTGCCGTTGCTGATGCTGTATGCGGTGGTGTTCGGCCATCGAGTCGGAGCACGGTGGCGTTTCGGCCTGCCGCTGGCTTTCGTGGTCGCCACTGTCGCGCTCAACCTGCTGCCCCAGGTCAACATGGATGAGCGCCTGCTCGACGTTTCCCGTGAGCTGGTTTCGTCGCTGAGCGGGCGGGCCGGACCGGGCGGCGTCTCCGAGCGAATCGAGATGTGGCGCGTCACCGTCGAGGTCCTCAGTCAGCGTCCCTGGCTCGGACCGGGTGCGAGCGCGTTTCAGGCAGCCATTGCCGAAGCAGTCGCCGCCGGCGAAGTCCAGACTGAGTTACTGGCCTATCGCCATCCGCACAACCAGTTCCTGTCGGCCATGCTCTATGCCGGCCTGCCCGGTCTGTTCGGTCTGCTGCTGCTGTTCGCGCTGCCGCTGCGACGTTTCTGGCTGCTGGGGCAGAGCAGCCTCGAAAGCACGGTACACCTGGCCTGGAGCGGCATGGCGGCGATCGGCATGCTGGCGGTCATGTCCATGAGCGAGTCGATTTTCGAGCGCAACATCGGCGTGGTCTGGTTCACCCTGCTGCTGGGAACGATACTGGCCCTGGTGGTCTCCGAACGCCGCCGCGAACTGGCCCGGGCCGGTCCGCGAAAGTCCACCCTGAGCGTCATCCTGATCGTGCGCAACGAAGCCGATCGCGTTCGGCGCTGCCTGGATTCGGTCCATGGATGGGCAGACGAGATCATCGTGCTCGACAGCGGCAGCCACGACGATACGCTGGCGATCTGCCGACAGTACACCGACCGGGTCGAGGCGACCGACTGGCCGGGCTTCGGTTTGCAGAAGCAACGCGCGCTGGACCGGGCCGGATGCGACTGGGTCCTGTCGGTGGATGCCGACGAAGCGCTGGATCC
>JAWLFD010000038.1:0-13141 GCA_041685745.1 Wenzhouxiangella sp. | reverse complement strand
GATTCGGGTTACATCGAGCGGGCAAACAGCTTGCTGCAACAGGCCGTGGAGGCAGGGGATGGCCTGGCGACCGCGCGCGCTCAGCTGGCGTTGACCGAACACATGTATTCGCGAGGACTGTGGGCCGAAGCGGCGGCCCATGCCGAACTCGGACGCAATGCGGCCCGACTGGCCGGTGATGAATCGCTGCTGCCGGTGCTGGAGCACTTCATGGCTCGGGCTCTGCTGCGGCTCGAGCGCTCCGCCGAAGCGACCGCGCTTTACCTTGCGCTGCTTGATCGCGCCGAGCGCACTGGCGACATCCCCCTCGCCACGCGTGCCAGCCTGTCACTTTCGTCGCTCCAGGGGCGCGCCGGCGATCTGCGCTCGGCGAGAACCTTCGCCGAATCGGCTCTGGAGAACGTGAACAGGCTCGACGAACCGGATCTCCGCGCCCGCGTGCTGATCAACCTGGCGCGGATTGCCTTCCTCGACGATGGTCCCGAGGCAGCCCGCGAGCGAATTGCTCAAGCCGCATCCATCAGTCCCGACGCGCTGGCCGACGAAACCCGGGTTTCGCTGCTGATGGCCGAATTGAGCCTCGCTGCGTTCAATATGGATGACGCCGGTGCGCTGGCCATCGCAAGGCGTGCTGTCGCAGTGGCGGAAGAAGTCGAAAGCGTGTTCTTTCAGGCCTTTGCACTGGCCCAGCTCGGTCCGCTGCTGTGTCGTAGCGGACAGTTCAACCCGGCGGTCGCTCGCTTCGAGGAGGCCATAGCGCTGTTCGAACAAAGCGATTCTCCGGTCGAGCAAAGTGAAACCCTGACGGCATTCGCTCGGTGCCTGAACGACAACCAGCGTCATCAGCAAGCCTACGATCGCCTGCTCGAATCCCAGTCGCTGCTTCAGGCAGCGCACAATCGGCAGCGCAGTGAATCCATGCAGGCCAGCCTGGCGGCGTTCCAGAGTGAACGGCAGTTGCGCGAGCTGGCGCGCCTGGGCGACGAAGAGCAATTGCTGCGCGCCCGCGTCTCCGAGCAACAGCTGCGCATCAGCCTGATGGTGATCGGCCTTCTGCTGCTGGGCGCGCTGGCCGGCGTGCTGTGGATGCGCAATCGCAGCATCGCCCAGCAGCGCGCAGCACAACAAAAACTGGAGCAGACCCGAATCGATCTGCTGGCGCGCACCAGCCACGAAATTCGCAATCCGGCGCAGGGGCTGATCGGCCTGCTGGAGCGCCAGTCCTCGAAAGATTCCGGGCGCGCCGAAGACCCCGATCACCGGTCCGCGCTGGCCGCGGCCCACATGATCCAGCACCTGGCCAACGATTACCTCGATCTCTCCCTGCTCGAACAGGGCAAGCTGCGAATCTGCAGCGACGCTCGCTGTCGCCTGAGCGAACTCATCGAGCATGTGCGCCAGCTCGCCGAGTCGTTTCTGGGCGAGGTCATGCCGGCGCTCAACGTCACCGTCGCACCCGGGCTTCCCGATTGGATTCATGCCGATGCCGATCGGCTGATGCAGGTGTTGCTCAATCTCGTCATCAACGCCGCGCGCTACGGCGGCGATGACGAAATCGACCTGATCCTGGATCAAGCCGACGACGGTGAGACCCTGGTCATCCGGGTCGAGGATCGTGGACCCGGCCTGGGCAATGCCGACAAGCAGCTGTTCGATCCTTACGTGCGCGGTGATGCAAGCGGAGAGAACGTGCGCGGCTCCGGGCTTGGATTGTCCATCAGCGCGCGCATCATCGATGCCATGGGCGGTCGCATGCGGGCCTGCAATCGAGACCGCGGCGGCGCCCGATTCGAAATCCGGCTGCCGCTTCGGGCCGCCCAGGCAACAGCCGAAGAACCGGTCGCCGACGCAACCGTCAACGCCCCGGCGACCCCATGCCCGCGCGTGCTGCTGGTGGATGATGATCGTTTTGCCCGGATGGGAATCCGGGCCGTGCTGGACAGCTTCGGTTGCGAGACATACGAGGCGGCCGACTGGCAGGCGATGCAGCCACTGGTCGAGCGACACGACCCGCCGCTGGTCCTGCTCGATCGTCATCTGACCAATGAGGACGGCCTGGTGATCGCGCAGCGACTGCGTGAGCGCGATCGGCGGCACGGTCGAAGCCGACGTCGCATCGTCATGATCAGCGGTACCGAACGTCCGGTCGATCTCGACTCTGATGACCTCCTGGACGATTGGTTGATCAAACCCGTCACGCGCGCCCGCGTTGCGCTGTTGCTGCAAGTCGTCCCGATCGCTTGAAACTCTGCCGGTCGGCCTGGCGCGGGCGTGTTCAGTGTCTGAATTGACAAGAGTTGACATTCGCGGCGGCGAATAGTCAATAGACTCAGGCTCCAAACACGGAGGCTGACCATGGACATTCAACAGATTCTGAAAATCGGCGCCCAGGCGTTTCAAACTCAGGTCGCCGGTGACCACGCTGGGTCGCTGTCGCTGGACAAGATCATGGGCGCCCTGGCCGGCCTGATGCCGGGCAAGGGCGAAAATGTCGACCTTGGCGCCCTGATCGGAAAGATGCAAAGCGGCGGACTGGCAACGCTTGCCGAGTCCTGGCTGGGCGACGGCGGAAATTCCGCCATCGGCACCGAGCAAGTGGCTTCGATGTTTGGCAGCGAGGAGATCCAGGCGTTCGCCGCCAGGCTGGGTCTTGACCAGGGCACCGCGCTGGAAGGGCTCAAAGGGGCACTGCCGGAAATGATCGACCAGGCCTCCAGCGGCGGCGCGCTGGATTCCGTGGGCGGGGTCACCGGGGTGATGGCCATGGCCGGCAAACTGTTCGGCCGCTGATCGTGCCGAAGGCGAAGCATTGCCCCCGGCCAGGGTCGCTGGTGGGCGTGGTCCTGCTGTTGGCCAGTGTTGCGGCCCATGCCGAGCTGCACTGGCCGCAGGAGATTTCGGCGACCGAAGGCGTCATCGTCGTCTATCAACCCCAGCCGGAAAAACTCGACGGCAACCTGCTCGAAGGCCGTGCCGCCGTGGCGCTCGAAATCAACGGCCGAGAAGAGCCGGTTTTTGGCGCGGTCTGGTTCAGCGCGATGCTCGAGACCGATCGAGATGCCGGCACGGCGCGCGTGCATGAGGTCAAGGTCACCAGCGTGGCCTGGCCCGACTCCCGGGATGCCGATGAACAGCGCTTTACCTCGATTGTCGAAGCCGCGATGCCTGAAAGCGGCTTTCAAATTTCGCTGGAGCGGCTGAGCGCCAGCCTTGGAACCGCGGAACTGGTGCTGAAAAGCCTGGAGAACCTCAATACCGATCCCCCCGAAATCATATTCCGCGAGGAACTGGCGGTGCTGTTGCTCTACGACGGTCAACCGCGCATGGCCCGGATCGACAACAGCCCTTACGAGCGCGCGCTGAACGCGCCGATGGTGGTCGTGTGCAGGCAGCGTGGCAACGAGTGCTGGTTGTCGAGCGGCACCCTGTGGTATGCATCCAGCGACCCGCTGGGGCCATGGACGCCGACCGACGCGCCACCGCGGGATCTCGAGGAGATGATGCCCGCGCCGGATTCATCGCAGGTCGCCTCGACGGCCCATCCGGCGATCGTGGTGGCGACCGAGCCCACCGAACTGATCGTGACCGTCGGGGAACCCGAATGGACCGCGCTGACCGGCGGCGATCTGCTCTACGCATCCAACACCGAATCGCCGTGGTTGCGCGAGATCAGTACCGGCAACATGTATCTGTTGCTGTCCGGGCGCTGGTTCCGCTCCCGGAGTAACGAGGGGCCCTGGGTCTTCGTGCGGCCGGATGAGTTGCCCGCCAGCTTTGCCGCGATACCCCCGGCGTCCGATATTGGCGGCCTGCGCACGTCCGTGGCCGGCACGCCGGAAGCCGAAGACGCCGTGCGTGACGCGGCCATCCCGCAGACGGCCGCCATCAAACGCAGCGAGGCGACCTTGACGGTGGAGTACGACGGCGAGCCGAGCTTCGAGCCCATCAAGGGCACGGACGTGGCCTACGCCGTCAACACCGGCGACCAGGTGCTGGCCATAGAGGACCATTACTACGCCGTGGATAACGGCGTATGGTTCGTGTCGGACTCACCTTCGGGTCCCTGGGCGGTGGCCGATGAAGTGCCACGCGAAAAGATCGCCACCATTCCGCCCACCTCCCCGGTCTACAACACGACCTATGTCGAGATCTACCAGTCCACGCCCGAGGTGGTGTACGTGGGCTACCGGCCAGGCTATCTGTGGTCGTATCCGTTTTATGGCGTGCCGGTCTACGGAACGGGCTGGTACTACCCGCCGTACTACGGTCGTCGGTATTATCCGCGGCCGCCGACCTGGGGCTTCAATGTCGGCTACAACCCCTGGAGCGGCTGGAATTTCGGGCTTTCCTACAGCAGCGGATTTTTCAACTTCGGCATGAGTTGGGGCGGTGGCTACAGCGGCGGATACCGGCCCTGGAGCTGCTGCGGTGGATGGTACGGCGGCGGCTATCGTGGCCCGACCATCATCAACACCGGCAATATCAATATCGGCAACAACATCAATATCGGTAACCGGGCCCGGATCAGCAATCGCCTGGCCGGCAGCGGTCAATCGGCCGCATCGCGTCTGGATCGGTCCAGGAATATCTACAACCGGCCCGAAACCAGGAACCGACTGGCCGATCGCAGCGCTGTTTCTCGCGACCTGCGCCAGGCGCGGCCGGCCACCGGCAGAGACAACAACGTGTTTGCAGACCGCTCGGGTCAGGTGGCCAGGTTGGACGACGGCAAATGGCAGTCCCGGGAAGGGGGTTCGTGGCGAGATACCGGCAGCGTGGCCGATCGGCGCCCCGGAAGCGGCCCGGTAACCCGTCCGGCAACGCCCCCGGGTGGCCGTCCGACAACGCCGGGCACCCGGCCCTCGACCCGACCCTCGACCCGACCTGCCGGGCCCGGCTCCCGGCCTGTCATGCCCAGCGTCCGTCCGGCGCCGCGGCCCTCTCTCAACGTCCGTGACCTGGACCGGGCCAACCTGGCGCGCCAGCGCGGAGCCGCCTATGAGCGGGCACGGCCGATGCCGCGAGGCGGTGCCGGAAGGCCGATGCCGCGAAACATGGACATGCGGTCGAATCGGCGCTGAGGATTCTGCCGCTTGCCGTCAGGTTTTTGATTCATTCACCCAAGGTAACCCGATATGCGTTTCGTTAGAATTTCTTTGCTTGTTCTGAGCCTGGTTCCCCTGATTGCCCAGGCCCAGTGGGAGTCCGGCTCCTCCAATCGCGAGGGCCGCTGGGAAGCCGGTTTCGGACTGTATCTGACCGGATCGGAGAGCGCCAATGGCCTCAACGAGTCGTCTGTCGATATCGATGACGGCCTCGGTTTCGGGTTCAGTACGGGGTACAACTTCACCAGATACCTGGCGCTGCATTTCGACGCTTCCTGGTTCCGGGCCGACTATGACGCCATTCTGAATACCGAAAACGAAGGCCTGGTGGGCATCAACCACCGCCTGTCGGCCTTCAATGGTCAGCTCAAGGGCGTCTGGAACCTCTTCGATGCCGCCTTCACCCCCTATTTGCAGGCCGGCATCGGCTGGACCTACCTGGACTCCAACGTCAGCGACGGCACGCCGTCGACGGGCTGCTGGTGGGATCCCTGGTGGGGCTATATCTGCAGCGACTTTTACTCGACCTACAGCGACACCAGCTTCAGCTGGAACGTGGGCGCGGGTCTGCGCTACGAGTTCAGGGGCGGCATGTTCGCGCGCGCAGGGTGGGAGCAGATCACCATCGACGGCGGCCAGGGCGTGGACCCGCGGTTCGATGCCTACCGTTTCGAGCTGGGCTGGCTGTTCTGAGCAGAAAAACGCGCCGTCCGATCGGGCGGCGTTCGTTCGCGCTGCGAAAGAATGGCCTCGGCCAGGGCGCTGGCCGCGGCAATGAAGATGCCCAGGCCGACCAGGACATAGACGATGGTAAACAGTCGGCCCAGGGTCGTGACCGGCACCAGGTCGCCATAACCGACGGTCGCGATGGTCATCACCGCGAAGTACAGCGCGTCGAGATAGGGCCAGCCCTCGACCAGCGAGTAGAACAGCGCGGCCAGGCCGATGAGGGTGAAGGTAAACCCCATCAGCCCCTGAACGCGTCCATCGCGAAACGCAAAGCGCAGGCCGCGGACCAGGCTGCGCACCGACTGGCTCACGGCGTTGCCGGTTTTTGTTCGCGCGGCTCCAGGTTCGTTTCGGCTGCCCCGGGCGGGGCGCTGCCGAATCTCTCGCGCATGGTCTGAACGACCACGTAGAGCATCGGCGTCATCAGCGTGACCAGGACCATGGCCGCGATCATGCCCGACATCACCGTCACCCCCAGGCTGACCCGGCTGGCCGCTCCGGCACCCGTGGCGGTCACCAGCGGCACCACGCCGAGAATGAAGGCCAGGCTGGTCATGATCACGGCCCGAAATCGCAGCGCGGCGGCTTCGCGGGCGGCCTCGACGATACCGCGACCTTCCTTGTGCAGCTGCATGGCGAATTCGACGATCAGGATCGCGGTCTTGGTGGCCATGGCGACCAGCAGCACCAGGCCGATCTGGGCGTAGATATCCATCGGCAGGCCGGTCAGCCGCAGCGCCAGGAAAGAGCCCAGGAACGCCAGCGGGACCGACAGCAGCACCGCGATCGGCAGCGTCCAGCTTTCGTACAGCGCGACCAGAAACAGGTAGGCAGCCAGGATCGCGAGCACGAACAGCAGGACGATCATGTTGCCGGCCTCGATTTCCTGCAGGGTCTGACCAGCCCAGGCAAAATCGAACCCTCCGGTTGATTGATCGAGCAGTTCTTCCATGGCCATGACCGCTTCCATGCTCGATACACCGGCCGCCGGTTCGCCGTTGATGGTTACGCTGCGGTATAGATTGAAGCCTTCAAGACGGGTCGGTCCTTCGGTCGGGGTCAGCTGGGCCACGGTCGAGATGGGCACCATTTCGCCCGACGCGTTGCGGCCCTGGAAATTGCGCAGGTCCTCGGGGCGCAGACGGAAGCGCTGCTCGGATTCGAGCATCACGCGATAGGTCCGGCCGAACTGGGTAAAGTCGTTGACGTAGATGCCGCCGAGCTGGGCCTGCAGGGTCTGGAAGACTTCGCCGAAGTTCAGGCCCAGCAGCTTGGTCTTGTCGCGGTCGACTTCCAGCGCGTACATCGGCACGTTGGCGCGGAAGTTGTGGCGCACGCGCGCCAGCGCTTCGTGCGCGTTGGCCTGGGCGACGAGCGCGTCGGCGGCGGCCGCAAGCTCGGCCGGCGAGACCCGGGCGGTATCGAGCAGCCGCATGTCGAAACCGGAAACCACGCCGAGGCCGGGAATGGCCGGCAGGTTGAACACCATGGCCCGGGCTTCGGGGATCGACCAAAGCTGCCCGTTCAGGCGCCTGACGATCGCTGCCGGCTGAAGCGCCTCGTCTTCACGCTCCGACCAGTCCTTGAGCACGACCACGCCGAAACCCATGTTGGGTCCGCTGCCGCTCATGATCGAGTAGCCGCTGATGGCGATGACGTCGCTGACGGCCGGATCGGAGCGAACCATTTGGCTCAACGTCTCCATGACCGCGGCCGTGCGGTTGCCCGATGCCGCGTCCGGCAGCTGCACGTCGACGAACAAAAAGCCCTGGTCTTCCTCGGGCACGAAGCCGGTCGGCGTGCCCATGGCCAGCACCACCACGACGGCCAGGATGGCGACGAAGACTGCGCCCGCCACGGCGATCCGGCCCAGAATCCGGTCGATCAGCCAGCGATAGCCACGGCTCAGGCGATCGATCAGGAACTCGACCGGCTTGAGCCAGCCGATCGGTTCGGCACCGCCGCGCAGCAGCAGCGAGCTCAGCGCCGGCGACAGGGTCAGGGCGTTGACCATGGAGATCAGCACCGCAAAGCAGATCGTGACCGCAAACTGGCGAAACAGCTCGCCGGTGATGCCGGGCAGGAAGGCCACCGGCACGAACACCGCCAGCAGCACCAGCGTGGTCGACACGATCGGGGCGGTGATCTCGCGCATGGCCTGAGAGACGGCCTGCTTGACGTCCATGGATTTCTCGTGGATCAGCCGATCGACGTTTTCGATCACCACGATCGCATCATCGACCACGATCCCGATCGCCAGCACCAGCCCGAACAGGGTGATCAGGTTGACCGAGTAACCCATTACCGCCATGAAGGCGAAGGTGCCGATCAGCGAGACCGGGATGGCGATGGTCGGAATCAGGGTGGCGCGCAGGCTTTGCAGGAACAGAAACACCACCAGCACCACCAGTGCGATGGCTTCGTAGAGGGTGTGCACGACCTCGCGGATGGACTCGTCGATGAAGCGCGTGCTGTCGAACAGGATGGCGTATTCCAGGCCGTCAGGAAACAGCGCTTCCTGACGTGCCATTTCCGCACGCACCCTTTCGGCGACGTCGAGTGCATTGGCATCCGGCAGCTGGTAGATCACCAGGAACGCGGTGTCGCGCCCGTTGAGCTTTGAGGTTGCGGCGTAGGAGCGCGCGCCCAGCTCGATGCGGGCAATATCGCGTAGCCGCACGACCCGGCCGTCCGGGGTGCTCCGGATCACGGTCTGGCCGAACTCACCGGCCTCGCTCAGACGACCTTCGCTGCGGATATTGAAGGTAAAGACCTGGTCGGGCGGCGCCGGCTCCTGGCCCAGGGCGCCGGCCGCGACGATCTGGTTCTGCTCGCGCACGGCCGCGTTGACGTCGGCGACCGTGATCCCGAGCAGGTTCATCCGCTCGGGGTCGAGCCAGATGCGCATGGCGTACTCGCTGGTGCCCAGCACCTGCGCTTCGGCCACGCCGCGGATACGGGCGACGTTTTCCACCAGGCTGGTGGTTGCGTAATTGCTCAAAAACAGCGCGTCGAGCTCGGGCCGTTCGGAGAACAGGTTGATCCCCAGCAGCATGTTGCCCGACTGCTTGCGCACCACCACGCCCTCGCGCCGGACCTGCTCCGGCAGCTGACTTTCGGCCAGCGTGACCCGGTTCTGGACGTTGACCTGGGCCATGTCGACATCGGTGCCGGTGGCGAAGGTCACTGTGATCGAGGCTGCCCCGTCGCTGGTTGCCGCGGACTCGAGGTAGATCATGCCCTCGACCCCGTTGAGGCGCTGTTCGATCGGGCGAACCACGGCATCGGCCACGGTCTCGGCGCTGGCGCCGGGGTAGACGGCGCGGACCTGGACCTGCGGGGGCGCCAGGTCGGGGTACATGTTGACCGGAAGGGTCTGCAGGGCCAGCAGTCCACCCAGGGTGATGAGCAGGGACAGGACGAACGCGGACTTGGGCCGGTTCAGAAAGAACTCGCTCACGGTGCGGTCCGCTCGATCGGGGCCAGCAGGCCGGTGGCGTCGTCCCAGTCGTAAGCGGCGGTCTGGACGCGACTGCCCGGGCTCACTTTCTGCAACCCCTCGACGACGACCAGCTCGCCCGGCTCGAGACCGGTGGCGACGACCGAAGCGGTTCGCAACTCGCGCTCCAGGGTGATCTGACGCTCGGCAACGGTTTGATCCGGCTGCACCACCAGAACGAACTGGCCGAGCTGGTTGCGCCGGATAGCCTGTTGCGGCACCAGCAGGGTCGGCTGTTGCTCGCGCGCTTCGATCTCGACGGTGGCGAACAGACCGGGCACCAGGTCATCGTCTGGGTTGGGGAATCGGGCGGTGATCTGGGCGGTACCGGTGGTTTCGTCCACGGCGATATCGACGAAATCGAGCTCGCCGGGCCAGGGGTGGGGTTCGTCGTCTTCCAGCAGCAGGCGAATCTCGAGCTGGGCGGTATCGAGCCCGCGATTGCGCCGACGGACCAGCTCGCGGAACTCGCGATCGGTCAGCTGGAAGCGGGCCACGATCGGATCGGTCGCCAGCAGCCTGACCAGGGGGCCGGACGCCGGGCCGACCACGTTGCCGACCGTTGCGACGGTGTCGCCGACGCGGCCGTCGATGGGCGCGCGAATGATGGTGTAGTCCAGATTCAGGGAGGCCTGGGCGAGCGTGGCCTCGGCCGCCGTCAGCGCCGATCGCGCCTGATTGGCGGCATCGCGCAGCTTGTCGATGTCGGCCGCCGACAAGAAACCGCGATCGGCCACCTCCAGCCCGCGCGCCAGGTTGCGTTCGGCCAACTCGAGCGCGCTGCGGCGCGCCTCCAGCTGGGCCTCGGCCTGGCGTACCTGGTCGCGCAGGGTCTCGTCGTCGAGCCGAAACAGGACGTCGCCGGCGCGCACGCGCGCGCCCCGATCGAACAGCACGGCCGTCACCTCGGCATCGACGCGAGCGCGCACTTCAACGGCTTCGACCGCCTCGGTCCGCGCGCTGATGCGCCACTGGCGATTCATGCCGACCGGCTGGATTTCATACACACCGACACCGACCGGCGGGGCTGGCGCCGGGTCCTCGGGAGAACCGCAAGCGCTCAGCAAAAAACACGAGCTCACTAACAACGGCAGGATGGGTTTCATGATTATCGGGTTTCCGGGGCTGTTCGGGAATGTTGGGTCGAATGGCTGTTGCCGGCTCGGGCGGCGGAGCGCTGGGCCAGCCGGCAACGCGTCTGGCTCGGGCGCTCGCCGAACGCACGGGCATAGTCGATCGCGAACTGTCCCGGGTGACCGAAACCGAGATCAAAGGCAATCTGCTGGATCGAGCCATGATCCTTGCCGGAGAGAATGCGACGGCGAGCGGCGTGCATGCGCAGGTTCTTGACGTGCGCCGAAGGTGAGCGCCCCAGCAATTCATTGAAGGCATAAAACAACAGCCGTCGGCTGGCAAAAGTGGCCTCGCACAACTCGGTGATGCTGGGTGGACGGTCGAGTCGACTTCGAATGATTTCTTCGGCCCGACTGACGATGCGCTGCCGATGGGCCAGGCTGGCTCGCAGCAATCTCGGTTTCGCACCGGTCTGCGCGATGGCAATGACATGCGCGGCCAGTCCCTTGGCCTCCAAGTGCGCTGCGCCCGACTGGGTCGCATCCTCGGAAAGCAGGCTCCGGAGAAGCCGTTCAAGGCGCGCGGTCGCGGCAGGGTCGAATACGTGTGACCACTGGTGCAGCAGGGTCTGGGGCTCGATCTGGTATTCGGCTTGAATGATTCGGGTTGCCAGGTCGACCGGAATCGAGATGGCGAGTTGACAATGGCCGGGCAGAATCTGTTGAAAGACCTCGCCGCCGGGATCAAGCAGCAGCAGACTGCCATCTTCCAGGCGTTGCCCCCGGAACCGGCCGCCGGCACAGCGCCGGGTAATCGGGGTGATCATCCAGCGATCACTCGATCGTTGTCCCGAACAGACCAGCTCCCGGTTCACGCTGCCGCTGAACACATCGCACGAATCGGCATGAACGCTCGAGAAGTCCGCCTCCAGCGGTCCGGGGCGCGATTGGGTGATCTGTACACTCCATATCTCGCCGAGAGCGGCCTGGAGCTGCTCGAGGGAAGACAGATGGATGCGCTGCACGGTGTTCAAGCGGGGGATCTCATCAAGTGAATTACTGCTCAGACCACTCATCTTACTCAAACTGAGATCAACATCCAATCGTTGAACAGGCAGTCAGGGTGCCAAGCGAAGAGTTTGCATTTTTTGACTTTGTGTGTCGGTCACCGCGCGTTATGGTTGGAAGTCGTGTCAGCGGAGCCGTCGAGCAGCAGGAGTTCGTACTGGCGAAAGGGACGCTGATGAGATAAGCCGCCACGCGATGCAGCATGCGGGCTGACTTGAACATTTCATCGGCCTGTAGTTGCCTCATGAGTCCGTCGCTCCTTGATGCTTTTGTTACCACACGTTGAACTCCCGGCTTTTTGCGCGCGAACTCCCGTCTGGCTGTTGGGGTTGGCGATGCTTTCTGGTTTGCTGCCTGAATTGGCGGCTGCCGAGAATGCCAGCTGGACAGGGGTCTGGGACACGCAGTGGCGCAACGGCGGCGCGGTGATGGAACTGCGCCAGGAAGGTGATCGGGTCGAAGGGACCTATCCGGGTTTCGAAGGCGTGATGCAGGGCCGGGTCGAGGGCAAGCAATTGTCTGGTACCTGGGTCGATGCCGCCGGGCAGGGCGTATTCACCTTTGTCATGTCGCCTGACCGGCAAAGCTTCATGGGGCGATTCGGTACCGGCGAGTGGTGGACCGGCATGCGCACCGAGACCGACATCGCCGATACCTTGTTCGGGAAGCTGGACCGCTCAAGCCCGCAGTCGACCTTGCGGTCTTTTCTTCGGGCCGGGAACCGCGCCGGAGAAGGGCGCAGCGACCGGCTGGGTATCGTCGTTCCGTTGCTGGACTTTTCCGCCTTCGACGCGTCGTTGACGGCCTACGACCGCATCGACCTGGCGCGGCTGCTTTTTCAGGTCATCGACCGGCTGACCTTTCGCGTCTGGGAGCTTCAGCGCAACGAAGACCTCGCCGACGGCGTCGAGTATGCGGCAAGCCTGACCCAGGCGGGCACCAATCTGGCCTATACGCTGCAGTTTCGGGCGTCATCGGATTCAGACACCGGCGAGAGGACCTGGCGGCTGCTGGTACCGCCGGAGGCCGAAATGCGCTCAGCGCTGGAAGAACTGCTTGTCAGGCACGACGGCGTGTTGCCGCATGCGCGCGAACATCACGCCCTGCAGTCTCCGCGCGACACCATGCGCACGTTCATCGAACAGTGGGACTACGCCCGTAACGGCAACGGGGAGTTGTTCCTGAAAACGATGGACCTGTCCCAGATCGCGGCGGCGGTGCGCCAGGAAGAGGGCGCGCTGCTGGGCGAGTATCTGATCGAGGTACTGCATCGAATCGGTTTGCCGCTGCGCCAGGAAATTCCCGACGATCCGGATCGGCGCGGGCCGTATGTCCATTTTGTCCATCCGGTCGGTGTTGTCGAGATTCATCCAGTCGAGCAGGAAGATGGCTCGACCCGCTGGCAGTTCAGCGCCGAAACCATGGCCAGCGCGCGTCAGCTGTTCATGGCGCTGGAGGACATGCCGCTGGCCGACACCTCCCGGCGCGGCGCGTCGACGCCGTTTTTCGAAATTCGCAACCAGGTCCGGTCGGTCCACCGCGATCTTCTCAACGAAGCCGGACCCGGCGTCGAGATATGGCAGTGGTTTGCGCTGATCCTGTGGTTGCTGGTCAGCATTCCGATCAGCTGGTTGCTGTCGAGGATGGTCGCCAAACCGTTCAAACTC
>JAWLFD010000261.1:0-3176 GCA_041685745.1 Wenzhouxiangella sp. | reverse complement strand
ACCAAGTCGCTGGCCGGACACGCCCTCGGCGCTGCCGGGGTCAACGAGGCGATCCACGCCATCCTGATGATGCAAAATGATTTCATCGCCGCCTCGGCAAACATCGAGCGCCTGGATCCGGCCGCCGAAGGGTTCGACATCGTGCGCGCGCGCCGCGACGGCGTGCAGCTGGATACCATCATGTCCAACAGCTTCGGCTTCGGCGGCACGAACGCGACGCTGGTGTTCCGCCGGGCCTGATCAGGCGCCGGCGGCCAGGCGCCGCGGCGACCGCCTTGTGCTATGATGCGCGCTGCGCTGGGCCGGCCGATGCAGGTCAAATCACCTCAGCGCCCTCTCGCGGATTGAATGTTCTCCAAGGCCTTTCCCCGATTTGTCTCGCGCGTTGCTCTCCTGCAACCCGTTTACCAAGCCTTGGTCAACAAGGAAATACCATGTCTTTCGATTCCCTCGGCCTCAAGGCCGAACTGCTGCGCGCCGTTGGCGAGCAGGGCTACACCCAGCCGACCCCGATCCAGCTCAAGGCCATTCCGGCCATGCTTGCCGGGCGCGACCTCATGGCCAGCGCCCAGACCGGCACCGGCAAGACTGCCGCTTTCACCCTGCCGCTGCTGCAAAAGCTCAGCGACCAGACCGGCCCGCGCAGGCTGCGAGCCCTGATCCTGACGCCCACGCGCGAGCTGGCCGCCCAGGTCCATGAAAACCTGCGCGCCTACGGCCGTCACCTGAACATCAAGTCGCTGGAAGTCTTCGGCGGCGTCAACATCAACCCGCAGATGGACAAGCTCAGACGCGGCATCGACGTGCTCATCGCCACGCCGGGTCGCCTGATCGACCACATCGAGCGCGGCACCGTGCGCCTGGATAGTATCGAGATGCTGGTCCTCGACGAAGCCGACCGGATGCTCGACATGGGCTTTCGCCCGGCCATCGACCGGATTCTCAAGCACGTGCCGAAAAAGCGCCAGACGCTGCTGTTCTCGGCCACCTTCTCCAGGGAGATCTCGGCGCTGGCGCACCAGTTCCTGAACGATCCGCTGCGCATCGAGACCGCCCCGCCCAACTCCACCGTCGAAGCGATCGCCCAGAAAGCCATCCGGGTCGACCAGAACCGCAAGCGCGAGCTGCTGTCGTGGATGATCGGGGCCGAAAACTGGCGCCAGGTGCTGGTCTTCACCCGCACCAAGCACGGCGCCAACCGTCTGGCCAAGCAGCTCGAGACCGACGGTCTGCGCGCGGCCGCCATCCACGGCAACAAGAGCCAGGGGGCCAGAACCAAGGCGCTGGCCGAGTTCAAGCAGGGCAAGGTCCGCGTCCTGGTGGCCACCGACATCGCCGCCCGGGGCCTGGACATCGACCAGCTCCCGCACGTGGTCAACTACGAGATTCCGAACGTGCCCGAGGACTACGTTCACCGGATCGGCCGCACCGGCCGCGCCGGCCGCGACGGTCTGGCGGTGTCGCTGGTCTCGGGCGCCGAGCACCACCAGTTCGAAGACATCCGCAAGCTGGTCAAGGTCACCATCCCGACCGAATCGCTGGACGGCTACGAGCCGACCGAGCAGCCGGCGCGCAACCCGCAGCCGCAGAAAAAGCAGGGACGCGCCCCGCGCCCGAACAACAACGCCGGCGCACGATCCAGCCGCGGCAGAAACGGCGGCGGCGGTCGGGGGCGCTCGCGCTCATCGCGAGCGGCCTGAGCCGACGACATCCGGCGCCAGCCCGGCCACCGCGGCCGGCGGGCTGGCCTGGCGCCGATGGAACCTCTACACTACCCTGGAAATGACAACGCTGTAATCCCGGGAAGAGTTCCCCAGAGAGGTCGCGAGCACATTGCCACATCGACACTCCGCCGAATCAGCCGGCGCCCCGGTCTGGTTGCTGCTGACAGCGGTCCTGGCGCTGCTCAGCGGTTGCGCCAATCGAGCGAACATGCCGTTGGCCGATAGCAGCCCGCCGCTGACCGAGGCCGACATCCCGGCACTCGTGGCCGGCATGACGCTGGCCGAAAAAGCCGGCCAGATGGTGCAGGTCGATGTCTCCACGGCAAGCCCGGCCGACGTGCGGGAATACGGCCTGGGTTCGGTCATCAGCACCGTTCCGGACGGCAGCCTCGGTAGCACCGAAGCCTGGCGCGAAATGTTCGATGCCTACCAGCGCGCAGCACTCGAGACCCGCTCCGGCATTCCGATGATGGCCGGCATCGACGCCGTCCACGGGCATGCCTATTTCGACGGCCCTTCGGTCATCCTGCCGCACAACATCGGCATCGGCGCGACCCGAAATCCGGCTCTTGCCCGGCAGCTGGCACGAATCACGGCCCGGGAACTGGCCGCCACCGGCATCCGCTGGACCTTCGCGCCGACCATCGCGGTGGCCCGGGACATCCGCTGGGGCCGGACCTACGAGGCCTTCGGTGAAGACGTGGAACTGCAGGTGATGTTCGCCACGCCACTGGTCGAAGGTCTGCAAAGCGCTGATCTGTGCGCCGAGGACGCCGTCGGCGCCACCGCCAAGCACTTCGTGGCCGAGGGCGCCACCGACAACGGCATCGACCGCGGTGATGCCCTGATCAGCGATGCCGAACTGCGCGCGATGCACCTGCCGGGCTTCGTCGACGCGATCGACCTGGGCGTGATGGCGGTGATGGCCTCGTTCAGTTCCATCAACGGCGAGAAAGTGCATGGCTCGCGGGCCTTGCTGACCGACCTGCTCAAGACCGAGCTGGGCTTCGACGGCGTTGTCCTGACCGACTGGGAAGGCCTGGAAATGGGTGGACTGACGGTCAAGCAGGGCCTGGAGGCCGGGATCGACCTGTTCATGCTGGTCCAGTCCTGGCAACAGGGCCTGCCCGAAATCATCCGCCTGGTCGAGGAGGGTGAGGTGCCGATGGCGCGCATCGACGATGCGGTCACCCGGATCCTGCGCATGAAGCTGCGCCTGGGCCTGTTCGAGCGCCCGTTCAGCTCCGCGGCCTGCGCGGGAACGGTCGGGTCCGAACAGCACCGGGCACTGGCCAGGCAGGCCGTGCGCGAGTCGCTGGTGCTGTTGAAGAACGAAGACGGCATCCTGCCGCTGGCCAAGGACCAGCCGGTGATCGTCGCCGGCAGCCACGCCGACAACGTCGCCTACCAGAGCGGCGGATGGACCAAGAAATGGCAGGGGGCGCACGAAGA
>JAWLFD010000260.1:0-3198 GCA_041685745.1 Wenzhouxiangella sp. | reverse complement strand
GCCACGGCCTGCTTGATCTGGCCGACGTCGAAGGTTTCGGCAATGGGCACGTGCAGCTGCCCGCTCGCGATGCGGCGGGTCAGATCGGCGTACAGCGCCGTGCGCTGCTCAATGCTGGCCCGGGCGTACCAGGTCGCCAGCCAGAAGCCGGTCAGCGTCAGGCCGCGAAAAATCAAATGCGTGGGAGAAATCTGGCAGGGCTGGCCGCTCATGACCCCGTAGTTGACAATGGTGCCGCCCTCGGCCAGCGCGCCGGCCAGGTGCTCTGTGGCAGCGCCGCCCACGGCATCGATGGCCAGGCGTATTTTGGCCCCCCCGGTGGCCTCGCGCACGCGTTGCGGGAGATCCTCATCGTCGAGCAACACGACCTCGGCGCCGGCCGCCCGAACGGTCTCGGCGGCGCCCTGGCGACGCACGACGTTGACCGTGCGAATGCCGCGTTCGGCGGCCAGCCGCACCAGGTAACCACCGACCCCGGAATTGGCCGCGTTCTGGATGACCCAGTCGCCGGGCTTCAGGTCAACGTACTCCGACAGCAGCAGCGAGGCGGTCGGGGGGTTGATGGTCAGCATGGCCAGCTGCTGCGGATCGGCGTCGTCCGGCAGTGGCACCAGATCGCTGGCCGCGGCCACCACGTGGCTGGCCCAGGTCCCGCAGCCCAGCGGCAGCAGCACGGTCTGGCCGTCGCGAAACCCCTGCACGTCTGCCCCCATCGCGATGATCCGGCCCACGCCCTCGTTGCCGGCAGTGGCCGGCAATTCGGGCAGGATGCCGTACAGGCCCGTCAGGGTCAGAAGGTCGGATGGATTGATCGGGCTGGCCAGTACTTCGACCAGGACCTCACCCGGTCCGGGGTCGCGCAGGTCGACCTTCACCGCCTCGATCAGCGCTTCGGGATTCGGGCCGCGCCGGCTGTAGCGTGCCTGGATGGACTGCATGAAAACTCCTGAAAGGTAAACAATGCTCGAGGATACGCCAGTCAGCGTGCCTGAATTGATCAATATCAAATACTTCTATTCGTGTTTGCTCATAATGAAACCTCACCCAAAGTTCGCCAGTTGGCAAAGAGACCCGCGATGCGTTTGACCCAGTACTCCGGATACGGCCTCAGGGCGCTGATGTATGTCGGCCTGAAGGGCGAAGAATTGTCGACCATCGCCGAGATTGCCGAAGCCCATGACATTTCCCGCAACCACCTGATGAAGGTGGTCCAGCAGCTGGCCGCCGAAGGCTTCGTGTATTCCCGGCGCGGCAAGAACGGCGGGATTCGGCTGGCATCTCCGGCAGACCAGCTGAGCGTCGGTGAGGTGGTGCGCGCACTGGAGCCGAACTTCGGGGTGGCCGACTGCATGCACCCTGATCGCAACTGCGTCCTGGCCGGTGTCTGCCGCCTTCGGGCCAAGCTGCGCGAGGCCAGCGAGGCTTTCTTGCAGGTGCTCGATGACGTCACCCTGGGTGATTTGCTGGATGGTCCGGCTCATCAGCTCGTGATGAGAGAACTGCTCGGCCAGGAGACGATGCCGCCAACCGGAGCGCTGGCCGGGACGGCGCGTCCGCAAGCCTGTTTCGCGGATTCGACCGGCTAGCCGTTTTTTACCAGGCGCCCGCGGCTTGAAACTCACCCAGCACGCCGACTACGGGATCCGGATTCTGACCTACCTGGGTCTGCATCCGGACTCCCAGTCCACCGTCGGCGAGATCGCGGCCGCCTTCAACATCTCCCACCACCACCTCACCAAGGTCGTGCAGCAGCTGGTCGGCCAGGGTTTCGTCGAGTCGAGACGGGGTAAACAGGGCGGCCTGCGGCTGGCTCGCTCGCCGCACGAAATCTGCATCGGAAGCGTCATCCGGGCGCTGGAAAACGATTTCCACCTGGTCGAGTGCATGCGCCGGGAGCGCGACTGCAAAATTGCCCCGGCCTGTCGTTTCAGCGACATGGCCAGCGAGGCCAGCGAGGCCTTCCTGGCGGTGCTGGACGGCTACAACCTCGACGACATGCTGTTCGGCAGCGCGCGTCGCCGCCATCTCGACCGCCTGCTGATCAACGGCCCGGGAGAGGGTGGACGTCACTGAGGCGATCTCGTGTCCGCGCCGGCAAGAAAAGAGGCGGCCTTCACCAGCCCGACCCCAGCGCCTGCGTCTGCCGCTGCCGCTGCTCCCTTCCGGGCCTGACGGGGTTCACGGCAGAATCAGCGTGGGAAGACCGGCAAAGACCGCCAGACCGAGATTATCCCAGACTTCGAGGCCGATGTGGCCGAATTGTCGCTTGGCTCGGTCGCTCCGGTTCAGGGGACGGTGACCTGAGCGGTGGCGCAGGTTCGATGGGTCGTCGAGGACAAGGGCTGGTGTACACTCTCGGGACGGTCTGCCAGCAGGGAAGGCGACGTTTGGATCACGGTATTTCCGGAGAAAAGGTTTGAGTTATCAGGTTCTTGCGAGAAGATGGCGTCCCCGTGACTTTGCCGGCCTGGTCGGCCAGTCACACGTGGTCGAGGTTCTGAGCAAAGGCCTGGCCAGCGGACGGATTCATCATGCGTTCCTGTTTACCGGAACGCGCGGGGTGGGCAAGACCACCATCGCGCGCATTCTGGCCAAGTCGCTCAACTGCCTGGAAGGCGTCACGGCCGAACCGTGCGGCGTGTGCGAGCACTGCGTGGCCATCGATGAAGGCCGCTTCGTCGATCTGCTCGAAATCGATGCCGCGTCCCGGACCAAGGTCGACGACACCCGCGAGATTCTCGACAACGTGCAGTACGCGCCGGCCCGCGGTCGCTTCAAGGTCTACCTGATCGACGAAGTGCACATGCTCTCCACCCACAGCTTCAACGCGCTGCTCAAGACGCTCGAGGAGCCACCCGAGCACGTCAAGTTCGTTCTCGCCACCACCGACCCGCAGAAAATCCCGGTCACCATTCTGTCGCGCTGTCTTCAGTTCAACCTGCGGCGCCTGCGCGCCGAAGAGATCGCCGGACAAATGCAGCAGATTCTCACTGCCGAGGGGCTGGCGGCCGAAGGCGAAGCGCTGAGCCTGCTGGCGCGAGCCGCCGACGGCAGCATGCGCGACGGGCTGAGCCTGCTCGATCAGGCCCTGGCCGGCGGCGACGGACTGAACGAGGCGGCCGTGCGCGAGATGCTCGGCAGCGTCGAGCAGCGTCATGTTCACCAGATTCTGCAGGCGCTGGCCGAGCGGCAGCCGCG
>JAWLFD010000037.1:0-13354 GCA_041685745.1 Wenzhouxiangella sp. | reverse complement strand
CCAGCTGGCGGGCGACCTGCGCACCGACGACAACGTCGAACAGGTCGCTGAAGACTTCACCGCGCGCCAGCACCAGCGGCTCCTGGTTGCCGAAGCGATAGTGCTCGAAAAACGCCTCGCTGGTGCCGAGGACGCGGAAACTGCGGTGCGAATCGCCCAGCGCCATGGGAATGGCCCATTCCACCTCCGGCAGCGCCTCGAGTTCGGTATAGGTCTGCCAGGAGATGTCGTTGGTGGCATCGCCGATGCCAAAGACCGAGTACAGCAGCAGCTGCACCGGCGCCGTGCGCCCGCCGACGATCAGGTCAACCCCCGAGACCGAGCGATAAAAGCCTTCGCGGACCTCGCTGCGCAGCTGCTCGACGAGCACCAGCAGGCCGATCGACAGCGCGATGGTACAGACGGTCAGAATGACGGCAAAGCGTCGATTGACCAGCGATCGCAACGCCAGCCCGAGCAGGTTCATGCCGCCACCCCCGCATGGTTTAGCTCGGTCAGGTCGACGGCGCGGTCAAAGCGCGCGGCCAGCTCGCGATCGTGACTGACGAACAGCAGTGTGCTGCCGGCCGCTTCGACCTGGGCAAACAGCAGATCCAGAAAATCCTGGCGCCGGTCGTGATCGAGCGCCGAGGTCGGCTCATCGGCCAGGATCAGGGCCGGGCGGCCGATGAGCGCCCGCGCGGCAGCCACGCGCTGCTGCTGGCCGACGCTGATCCGGTCGGCGCGCCGGCCCCACAGACTGCGCTCCAGGCCCATGGCCGCCAGCAGATGTTCGGCCGCGTCAGCGACATCGCCGGCCCGGGCAGAGCGCGCGCGCGAAAACCGGCAGGGCAGCATCACGTTGGCCTTCAGATCCAGCCACGGCAGCAGGTTGAACTGCTGAAAGATCACGCCCAGGTGCTCGGCGCGCAGGCGGTCGCGTCGGGCACCACCCAGTTGCGCCAGATCCTGACCCTGAAACACGATCTGGCCGGCCTGCGGCCCTACCAGGCCGCCGATCAGCGCCAGCAGGGTGGACTTTCCCGAACCGCTGGGCCCGAACATGAACACCTTTTCGCCCGCGGCCAGCCTCAGCGATTCCATCGCAAGCACCGGTCGGGCATCGCCCGGCCAGGCAAAACGCAGATTCTGAATGTCGAGCAGGGTACTCATCGGGCCGCCGAGACTACCACTATTCGAGTTCAACGCGTTCGCTGCCCGGGGTCAGGCGAGCCTGGGTGGCCACGCGATCGGTCAGCACGTCAACAACCATTTCCTGGTTGGCGGGAAAGTCATCGAACAGCTGCAGGTCGACCCAGGCCAGGCGGTCGGGTGTTTCACAATCCATCGTGATGACCAGATGGAACTCGGCGTGGTCGTCGCCGTGATCGTGATGGTGTTCAGCCTGCCCTGAATCTTCGCGGTGATCGTGGCCCTGGTGTTCATGGCTGCCGTGTTCATGGTCGTGAGCGTGATCGTGCCGGTGATCATGGTTTTCGTGTCCATGGTCGTCGTCCTCGCTGAAACCGTGGGTATGGGCGCTGACGCTGGCGATCTCGCAGCCGCCGCGCGGGTCCGCCACCAACCAGTCGGCGCGGCGCAGCAAGACTTCGGTGTCATCGAGCCGCGATTGCTGTTCGTCGGTCGCGGGCGCGTGTTCGAAACCGACCAGGT
Organism: Wenzhouxiangella sp.; assembly: GCA_041685745.1. Classification (GTDB taxonomy): domain Bacteria; phylum Pseudomonadota; class Gammaproteobacteria; order Xanthomonadales; family Wenzhouxiangellaceae; genus Wenzhouxiangella. The sequence goes on along the minus strand of JAWLFD010000037.1, from coordinate 11,701 downwards.
TGATGCCGGGAATTTCCAGTTCCAGTCGCAACTCCCCACCGTCGATGGACAGGTTGCCGGTCGCCGAGCCATGAACATGGACGTCATGCTGGCGCTCGAGCTGCGCGAACGCGGTGACCGACAGCAGCGCCTGGGTCACCACTGCGGACAGAAGGATTTTTCGAATCATGCCGATGCTCCGGATGGATGGATAGGGTTGTGTTATTTTATAACATCAATGCTTGCCAAAAGGTCGACCATGTTTCGCTCCAGCTGGGCAGACCGCCTCGGGATGCTGGTCGCTGCCGGTTGCGGTCTGCATTGTGCCGCACTTTCCCTGCTGTTCATCCTGTACCCGGCACTGTGGATGAACCGCAAGTACTGGGAAATCGGTCTGTGGCAGAAACTGCTGTGGCTGGAGTGGGGCTTGCTCGCCACCGCCTGGCTGCTGGTCGTCGTGGCCATGGCAAGCGGCTGGTTGCGCCATCACCGAATCGGGCCCGGCCTGCTGGCCGCAGCGTCACTGGTGCTCATGACCGTGGTGGTCACCAGCGCTCTGCATTTTGCCAGCCAGTGGATGGGCCTGGTGACCCTGGGCGCCGGAATCCTGCTGGCAGGGGCACATTACTGGAACCTCAGGCTGGGGTCCTGCGCTCTGCCACGCGGCGGCCGTTCCGGCCACTGATCGTCCCCGTTTGCGCCACCGGGTCGCTTGAAGCACAATGACGGCCTGGTGACAACAACAACGCGGGACAACCCCCAACACCGACCATGAAAACCTCCTCCATTCACGGGATGTGGTCATCCCGGCTGGCCTTCGTGCTGGCAGCCACCGGCTCCGCGGTCGGTCTCGGCAACATCTGGCGCTTTCCCTACATCACCTCCGAAAACGGCGGCGGCGCTTTCGTGCTGGTCTACCTGATCTGTATCGTGCTGGTCGGACTGCCGGTGATGTTTTCCGAAATCGTCATTGGCCGACGGGGACGCATGAGCCCGGTCAACTCGATGCGCGAACTGGCCGACGACGTCGGTGCCTCGCGCGCCTGGATGGGGTTGGGGTTTCTCGGCATCCTCGCCGGCTTCCTGATTCTTTCGTTCTATTCGGTGGTCGCCGGCTGGACGCTGCACTATGGCTTCCTGTATCTGCGGGAATTGTTGGGCGCACCGGGCATTACCGACCCGACCGCCACGTTCGGCGCTCTGCTCGCCAACGCCGGGGAACTGACGTTCTGGCACGGGGTGTTCATGGTCATGACCCTGGGCGTGGTCGCGCTCGGGGTCGAAAAAGGCCTGGAACGGGCGGTCGGAATTCTCATGCCGGTGCTTTTTGCGCTGCTGCTGATCCTGCTCCTGTACGGCATCAGCACCGGGCATTTCATGGACGCGGTTTCGTTCATGTTCAAGCCCGACTGGTCGCAGGTCTCCGGGGGCATGATCGTGACCGCAATGGGCCAGGCCTTCTTTACCCTGAGCCTGGGTATGTGCGCCATCATGACTTACGGTGCCTATCTGCCGTCCCACGTCAACGTGCCGAAGGTCGGCACCGCCGTGGCCCTGTCCGATACCGCCGTGGCCTTGATCGCCGGCCTGGCCATTTTTCCCGTCATCATTGCCTTCGGCATCGACCCGGGCAGCGGCGGGGCCGGTCTGATCTTCACCTCGCTGCCGTTGGCCTTTGCCGAAATGCCCTTCGGCATCGCCTACGGCATGGCGTTTTTCCTGCTGCTGTCGGTGGCGGCCTGGACCAGCGCCATTTCGCTGATGGAGCCGGCGGTGGCTTACCTGGTCGAAGCCACGAATCTTTCGCGCAAGACCGCGGCCCTGCTCGTGGCCATCCTGGGCTGGCTGGCTGGCCTGGCCTCGGTGTTTTCCTTCAACATCTGGTCGGAGATCTCGGTCGGCGGCAAGTCGATCATGGATGCCATCGAATTCCTGGCGGCCGACGTCATGCTGCCGATCGGCGGCCTGCTCACGGCCATCTTCGCCGGCTGGATCCTGTCGAAGACCATCACTCGCGAAGAGCTCGACGACAAGATGCACGACTGGGCCTTCAAGGCGTGGCTGTGGCTGACCCGCGTGGTCACGCCGCTGCTGATCCTGGTGGTGATGGCGGGAATTCTCGGGATTTTCTAATAAACCCGGGGCAGCGCTATTCGACCCGCTCGACCCGATCACTCGACGCCAGCGAGACCTCGCGACCGTCAACGGTGCGAAACTCGCGCTCGCCCAGGTCCTTGCGCCGGACCTGGTAGACGGCGCGCGTTCCCGAGGAGGGTTCGACCACCTCGACCCGAACCACCTCGTTGGCATGCTGGTAGCGCAGCCAGGTGACCCCGGCGGTCGACAGGATCACGATGCCGGCAAAGATGAAGCCCACGATGGCGGTCGTGGATCGATACCACGGCTCTTCGTCCGCCGCGACGGCAAGGCCTCCTTCGCGCGCCTTTTCGCGCCCGCGGTTGATGCGGGCGACAACGATGACGATCGCGGCCACCAGCAGAGTAATCAGAGCTTGCTTGATCATGCCAGCCGGAGCATATCAGCAAGCGCCGCCCGACGGCGAGCCACACTGCGCCAGCCAGACGGTGCGCAGCGGCGCGGGCAATCCTTCCACCGTCAGTCCCGGACGGGCCGGATCGAGCACCTGGTCCAGAGAGTGGTAGGGCATCCATTCGGTCCGGCGCTGCTCTTCGATGGTGGTGGCTGTGCGGTCCACGCAACGCACCGCTCCATAGCCGCTCTGCTCCAGCCAGCGGCGAAGCAACGGTTCGCTCGGCAGGCCGTGCACGTTGGGCATTCCGGCATAGCGATCGGGGGTGGGCAGCAGTTGCTCCCTCTCCCCCGGCGCGATCAGGGTTTCCAGCACCAGCAGCCCGCCCGGTTTCAGACGGCTGCGCAGGTCAGCCAGATGCTCGGTCGGCTGGCGCCGGTGATACAGCACGCCCAGTGAAAAAACGGCATCGAAACCGGCCAGCTCGGCCGGCAGGTCTTCGAGTCTTCGGGCCAGGAGGTGATGGGCCGCGGGGCCTGCGAAGTGGCGAATGACCGCATGCTGCAGCACGAACAGCGGCGTCGGGTCGCAGCCGATGACCTCGGTCGCACCTGCATCCAGCATCCGCCAGCCGAAGTAGCCGTTGCCGGCACCGACGTCGAGAACCCGACAGCCGGCGAGGTCGACATGGGGCGCGATGCGATCCCACTTCCAGTCCGAGCGCCACTCGGTGTCGATGCGCAGCCCGCCGAGTCGAAGCGGGCCCTTGCGCCAGGGGATGAAGGCGCGTAGCGGCGCGGCCAGGGACTCCGGGGTATCCAGGGGCTGGCCGGCGACGACGCTGCCGCCGTCGATGCGCCAGTCGGCGCGGACCGACGGTAACGCCGCCAGATGCTGCCTCCAGCGCGCAAAGTCACCGTGACGCGCCAGGTGGTCGGCGTGCGCGGTGACCAGATCATCGACCGCGGCGGGTGCGCAGATCCGCGACAGGGCGGCGCGAAGGTCCGCGTCAAGCACGGCACCGGGGTTCGACACGACCATTCAGTCGAGCGCGAGCAGCGCCGACTGCAGGTGCCGGTGACGGCTGGCGCCGGCAACGTGGGCCCGGCCCACGTTGAGCGCCCGACCGCCGGACTGGACGACGCTTTCGAGCAAGGTCTCGTCGGCGCCGACTGCGCTGAGCTGGCCGGTTTCAACGCCGTAACGACGCGCGGCCTGGGCCAGTTCATCGGCGCGGCTCTGGCGACGCGCAAACAGCCCGGTGGCCAGGTACAGGGTGCCGTCGAGTTCCGCCCCGGCACGACGAAACGCCTGGTGCAGCTGCTGCTGCAGGCCCAGATCGCTGTCCATGGAATTGCGCGTGGGGCGCCAGCGCTGCGGTTGTCGCGCCAGCAGCAGGATGCGGTGGCCCGAGCGCTGGAACGCGACCAGTTCGGCGATGCGATCGGGCTCGGGCATGCGCTGCGAGTCGAGCAGCAGCCCGCGCTGAACCAGCACCGGCGCCGACTTCGACACCTTCAGCGGCCCAGGCGCGCGACGTCGGCCACGCGCAGGAACTGCGCCCGCATGGCGGCCAGCAAGGCGAGGCGATTCTTTCGCAGAGTGACGTCATCGACCATCACCATGACGCCGTCGAAGAAACGATCGACCGGATCGCGCAGCCCCGCCAGGCGCTCCAGCGCCGCCGTGTAGTCTCTGCGCGCCAGGATGTCGTCGAGCACGCGGGCGGTTTCGGTGACGGCCGCGGCCAGCTCCGTTTCGGCCGGCTCCACGAGCCCCTCGGAACTTACGCGGTCGGGAACCGGATCCCCGGCCTGGCGCAGGAGGTTGGCGATGCGCTTGTTGGCGGCGATCAGGCTGTCGGCTCGAGGGTCGTCGGCAAAGGACTGCACGGCGCGGGCGCAGGCCAGGAAATCGGCCACGGAGCGATCACCGCTGGCGGCCACGGCGTGGACGGTGTTGGTTTCAATCCCGATTTCGCCAGCATGGGAACGCAGACGTTCGAGCACGAATGCCTCGACTTCGTCGATCAGGGCCTCGTCGATGGTCAGGCTCTCGCCGAGGTCGGCAGCCAGCACGGCGGCGGCCCGTGCGAGCAGTTTGCGCACCGGCTGTTCGACTTCCGCGGCGTCCAGGATTCGAACCACGCCCAGGGCCGCCCGGCGCAGGGCGAACGGATCCTTGCCGCCCTTCGGTTTCTGTCCGGCGGCAAAGACGCCAACCAGGGTATCGAGCCGGTCGGCCAGCGCCAGGCTCAGGCCGGGCGGGTCCTCGGGCAGGCTGTCGCCGGCATGGCGCGGCAGGTAGTGGCTTTCCACCGCGTTCGCCACGGCCGTTGGCTCGCCGTCGGCGAGGGCATAGTGGCGGCCCATGGTGCCCTGCAGCTCGGGAAATTCGCCGACCATTTCGGTGACCAGGTCGCACTTGCTCAGGGTGGCGGCCCGTTTGACCGTGTCGACATCGGCATCGAACAGGCCGGCCATCGAAGCCGCCAGGGCCTGCAGGCGTGCGGTCTTTGCCGCGACCGAACCCAGCTTTTGCTGGAACTTGATCGATCCCAGCCGGGCCAGCCGATCGGCCAGGGGCGTTCTCCGGTCCTGCTCGAAGAAAAACCGGGCGTCGGCCAGTCGCGGCCGAATGACGCGCTCGAACCCCGCCGTCATGGCCGCGACATCGGCGCTTTCGATATTGGCCACGGCGATGAATTTCGGCGCCAGGCCGCCATCCGGCTGACGCAGCGGAAAACATTTCTGATGCTGCTGCATGGACGAGATCAGGGCTTCGGCCGGAACCTCGAGAAAACGTGGATCGAAGCTGCCGATAATCGCCACCGGCCACTCGGTCAGACCCGCGACCTCGTGCAGCAGGCCCTCTTCGATCGCCACCTCCAGGCCGGCCTCGCGCGCCAGACGCTCGGCATCGGCACGAATCGAGCGCCGTCGCTCACCGGCATCCGGCTCGACGAAAGCGCGCCTGAGAACCGTGGTGTACTGATCGACGTGCTCGACCGCGTGCCCGCCGGGGGCGTGAATCCGATGACCCCGGGTTTCGCGTCCAGCCTCGAGCCCGAAGGCTGTCACCGGCACGACCCGATCGCCGTGCATCACCAGCAGCCAGCGCACCGGGCGCAGGAAGCGCTCCGTTCGATCCGACCAGCGCATGCTGCGCGCCCCGGCCATGGCACGAACGGTGGCATCGAGCATCTCCGGCAACAGTTCTGCCAGCGATTGACCTGGCTTGTGGAGGCGGGCAAACAGCCAGCGCCCTTGTTCGTTTTCGACTCGTTCAAGATCGTCGACCGGCAGATTCACGCTGCGCGCGAAACCTTCCGCCGCCCGCGTGGGTCGGCCCTGGGCGTCGAAGGCGGCGGACTCGGCCGGGCCTTTCCGCTCGACGACCTGATCGGCCTGGGTCGCGCGAACCGCGTCGAAACAAACCGCCAGGCGCCGCGGTGTTCCAAGCAGGGCCGGGGACTGTCCGGCCTCGATCAGGCCCGCTTCGTGAAGACGCGTCTGCAGACCCTGTCCCAGCAGCTTGAGCTGGCTGTCGATCTGGCCGGCGGGGAGTTCCTCGCAGCCCAGCTCGACAAGCAGCGCAGCAGCGCTGTCGCTGACTGAACTCATGCCGCCTCCTCCGAACGCTGGAGACCCGGAAAGCCCAGCGCCTCGCGTCGAGCCAGATAGGCTTCCGCCACCAGCCGCGAAAGATCGCGTACCCGCAGAATGTAGCGCTGCCGTTCGGTTACCGAAATGGCCTGACGGGCATCGAGCAGGTTGAAGGTGTGGGAGGCTTTCAGGACCTGGTCATAAGCCGGCAGGGGCAAGTTCGCCGCGACCAGTTCGCGCGCCTGGTGCTCGCAGGTATCGAACCAGGCAAACAGGCTGTCGACATCGGCGCGCTCGAAGTTGTAGGTCGATTGCTCGACTTCGTTCTGGTGGTAGACCTCGCGGTAGGTCACCGGACCGAAAGGCCCTTCGGTCCAGACCAGGTCGTAGACGCTTTCCACGCCCTGCAGGTACATCGCCAGGCGCTCCAGCCCGTAGGTGATTTCGCCCATGATCGGGCGGCATTCCAGACCGCCGGCCTGCTGGAAATAGGTGAACTGGGTGACTTCCATGCCGTTGAGCCAGACTTCCCAGCCGAGACCCCAGGCGCCCAGGGTCGGCGATTCCCAGTTGTCTTCGACGAAGCGGATGTCGTGTACTTTCGGGTCGATGCCGACCGCGTCCAGGGAACCCAGGTAGAGTTCCTGGAAATCCAGCGGCGAGGGCTTCATCACCACCTGGTACTGGTAGTAGTGCTGGAGGCGGTTGGGGTTTTCTCCGTAGCGTCCGTCCGCGGGCCGGCGGCACGGCTGGATGTAGGCCGCGTTCCAGGGCTCGGGCCCGATCGAGCGCAGGAACGTCGCCGGATGAAAGGTCGCGGCACCGACCTCCAGGTCCAGCGGTGCGGTGAGCACGCAGCCTTGTCCGGCCCAATAGTCGTCCAGAGCACGGATGAAGTCCTGAAAATTCACGGTGGCGGGGTCCCCGGCATGGATCGAAGGCTGTCGCCCAGTATAACGGGCAAGGCCGTATCATTGGCTCCATGGGCAAGCGAATGATGATCATCAAGACCGGCTCCAGCGTGTCGGCAGCCGGCGAGCGGTTCGGGGATTTCGACGACTGGTTCATCAATTCCATCGGCCCGGAGCAATTCGAGTTTCAAACGGTCAACGTACATGGCGGAGAAGCGCTGCCCGACAGTACCGAGGGCCTGGCCGGTGTCATCGTCACCGGGTCTCCGGCCATGGTTTCGCACCGCCACGACTGGTCGGAGCGCGCCGCCGAGTGGCTGGCCGACGCGCACCCGACCGGTCTACCGATGCTCGGCATCTGTTACGGACATCAATTGATCGCGCACGGCCTCGGGGGGCGGGTGGGCCCCAACCCGAACGGGCGGCGCATGGGCAGCCTCGAGGTCGACATCATCGACCCGGAAGACCCGCTGCTCGGGGCGTTCGGACCCAGCCAGTTCTTCCAGGCCACCCACGTCGAGGCCGTCCTGGAGCCGCCGCCGGGTGCCCGGGTCATCGCGCGCGGGGTCGGCGACGATCATCATGGGCTGTATTTCGGTCACTCGAGTTGGGGGTTGCAGTTCCATCCCGAGTTCGACGTCGACATCATGGACTGCTACATCCGATCGCGCGCCTCGGTGCTGGCCGGAGAAGGAATCTACACCGACAAGCTGCTCGCGACACTGCAGCCGACACCGTGTGGCCCGCTTGTGCTCAAGCGTTTCGCCGACCTGGTTCAGCAGGCCGATTGCGCGGTCAAGCCTGCGTGAGTTCCGGCCATGGCCTGAGGCTGACCTTCCACGGCGCCGCCGGGACCGTTACCGGTTCGCGCTTTCGGCTCCATGACGGACAACGGCAGCGGCTGATCGACTGCGGCTTGTTTCAGGGCTACAAGCCGCTGCGCCTGCGCAACTGGGCCGAGCCGGGCTTCGCTGCGCAAGCGCTGGATGCGGTGCTGCTCACCCATGCCCACCTCGACCACAGCGGCTACCTGCCGGTACTGTGCCGCAGCGGTTACGCGGGGCCGATTCATTGCACCCCTGCCACCCGCGATCTCTGCCGGCACCTTTTGCCGGATTCCGGCTTCATCCAGGAAAAGGATGCCGCGCGGGCCAATCGCTACGGCTATACCCGGCACCATCCGGCCCGTCCGCTCTATACCCGGGCCGAGGCCGTCGACTGCCTCGTGCAGTTCCAGAGCCACCCCTTCCATGCACCGGTCCGGCTGGATGAGCACTGCACCGCCACGTTTCTGCGCGCCGGTCATATTCCGGGCGCGGCCAGTATCGCGCTCGTCTGGCACGGCCGCCGCGTCCTGTTCAGCGGCGACCTCGGGCAGTCCGGCAGTGCCACCATGGCGCCACCGGAGTCGGCGCCGCCAGCCGACTACATCGTCGTTGAATCGACCTACGGCAATCGCAACCGCCCGGTCGATGACCCGGAAGCCAGGTTGGGTGAGGTGGTGCGTGGAACCGTGGCCCGCGGCGGGACTGTCATCGTGCCGGCCTTCGCCGTCGGCCGGACCCAGCTGCTGCTGCATCATCTCGACCGGCTGCAGCGCAGCGGCCGGATTCCGCGGGTGCCGGTCTTTCTAGACAGCCCGCTGGCCATCAACGCCACCGAGGTGTTTGCCGACCATCCCGACGATCACCGCCTCAGCAAGGCCGAGGCCGAAGCCGCCTGCGCCCTGCCGCGTTACGTTCGCGATCCGGAAGAATCCAGGCGCCTGGATCACGACCCAATGCCAAAGATCATCATCGCCGGCAGCGGCATGGCGACCGGCGGGCGAGTATTGCATCACCTCAAGGTCTACCTTGGAGACCCCCGCCATACCATTCTGTTTGCCGGTTACCAGTCGGGCGGCACCCGCGGCGACAAGCTGGTCAGAGGTGCTCGAAGCGTGCGCATCCACGGTCAGGACTGGACGGTGCGGGCCGCGATCGAAAACCTCGACATGCTCTCGGCCCACGCGGATTCGGATGAATTGATGACCTGGCTGAAGGGCTGCCCGCAGCGGCCGCGCAAGGTCTTCATCGTCCACGGCGAAGCCGAGTCGGCCGATTTCCTGGCCTATCGCATCTCCGTGGAGCTTGGCTGGGACGCGGTCGTGCCGAAGCCTGACGAAACCTTCGCGCTGGATTGAGGCCCGACGGTTTGCCGCGGTCACGCCGGTGGGCAGCCACGCAATGGGACCGCCCGGTCCGGCCCCGCCGTAGAATGTGGCCATGAGCGAACGCGACCAGATCTATGCGCGAGGACCGGCGGAGGTCACGCCCTTCGAGTTTTCCGAGTCGGTGGTCCGGGTTTTCCCGGACATGATAGAACGCTCTGTCCCCGGCTATCGACAATTGCTCGAACTGACTCCGCTGATGGTGCGCGACGCTGCGATCGCCGACACCAATGTCTATGACCTGGGCTGTTCGCTGGGGGCTGCCACACTGGCTGCCCGGCGGGCCATACAGGCACCCGGGGTGAAGATCATCGCGGTTGACAGTTCACCGCAGATGGCTTCTCGATGCCGTCAAATCGTTGCAGAAGACAACTCGATCGTGCCTGTTGAGGTCATCGAGGCAGACCTGTGTTCGGTTCCCATCGAGCAGGCCTCGGTGGTGCTGATGTACTTCACGCTGCAGTTCATCGAGCCGGCCCGGCGAGATGCATTGATTGCCCGCATCGCTTCCGGCCTTGTGCCGGGCGGGGTCTTGCTGCTGGCCGAGAAACTCCGTTTTGGGCCTGAACGACAGGCCTGGCTGGACGCACACCATCATGGCTTCAAGCGCGCCCAGGGCTACAGCGACCTGGAGATCGCGCGCAAGCGCCAGGCCCTGGAAAACGTCCTGATCGCCGAAGACCGTGAAACCCATCACCGGCGGCTGCGCGCAGCCGGTTTCGAGCTCGTCGTCGACTGGTTCCAGTGTCTGAACTTCGCCTGTTTCGCGGCAGTCATGCCACGCTAGTGGCCCACTACTGGGCCACGCCCGCCAAAACTCAGCCAGCGATCGCCGCGAGAGCAGCCGGAGCGCCGCTCGGTCGCCTCAGACGTCGAGATTGCTGACCCGCAGCGCGTTGGACTCGATGAACGCCCGCCGGGGCTCGACCTCGTTGCCCATCAGGGTCGAAAAAACCTCGTCGGCGGCCACCGCATCCTCGATCGTGACTTTCAGCAGCCGGCGCGTATCGGGATTGACCGTGGTATCCCAGAGCTGGTCCGGATTCATTTCGCCCAGGCCCTTGAAGCGCTGGAAGCTTCTTCCCTTGCGCGATTCGGCCATGAGCCAGTCGTAGGCCTCGGCAAAGCGGGTGACGCGGGTCGCCTGATTGCCGCGCTCGATCCGAGCGCCGGGGCCGAACAAGTCACCGACCACCTCGCCGACGCGGGCCAGATGGCGATATTCCGGTGAACGGAAAAAGGCCTCGTCGAGCAGGGTGTCCTGAATGACGCCCTGGGCATGGCGTGAGACCACCACGCCGCCCATCGCCAGCGCTTGAATTCGCCAGACCACGCCGGGCGGAGTGGCTTGTTCCAGGCGCTCCCGAAAGCGCTCGGACCAGGCCTCGACCAATTCCGGGGACCCCAAAGGAAAAGGAGCAAAATCAATCAGTTGACCGATTATCGTGTGGTCGTGCCGGAGCTTCAGCCGTTCTGCGACCTGAGACGCCTGCTGAAAGTTGCGCAGCAGGTCTGCCAGAGCAGAATCGCTCAAGGGCGGCGTATCCTCGGCCGGATACAGCCGCGCGCCGTCGAGCGCGCGCTCGAGCAGGTAGCGATTCATCTCGGCCTCGTCCTTGAGATACCACTCCTGCTTGCCCTGCTTGATCTTGTACAGCGGCGGCTGGGCGATATAGACGTGGCCGCGCTCGATCAATTCGGGCATCTGCCGGTAGAAGAACGTCAGCAACAGGGTGCGGATGTGGGAGCCGTCGACGTCGGCATCGGTCATGATGATGATGCGGTGATAGCGCAACTTGTCCGGGTCGAACTCGTCGCGGCCGATGCCCGTACCCAGCGCCGTGATCAGCGTACCGACCTCGGCCGAACCCAGCATCTTGTCGAATCGGGCCTTCTCGACGTTGAGAATCTTGCCCTTGAGCGGCAGAATGGCCTGGTACTTGCGGTTGCGACCCTGCTTGGCCGAGCCGCCGGCCGAGTCTCCCTCGACGATGAACAGTTCGGACAGGGCCGGATCCTTTTCCTGGCAGTCGGCCAGCTTGCCGGGCAGACCGGCGACATCCAGGACCCCCTTGCGCCGGGTCATGTCGCGCGCCTTGCGGGCGGCTTCCCGGGCCCGCGCCGCCTCCACCACCTTGCCGGTGATGACCTTGGCGTCGGCCGGATGCTCGAGCAGGAAATCGCGCAGCTGTTCGGCCATGACCGCCTCGACCGCCGCCTTGACGTCCGAAGAGACCAGCTTGTCCTTGGTCTGCGATGAAAACTTCGGATCGGGCACCTTGACCGAGAGCACGGCGATCAGCCCTTCGCGGCAGTCATCGCCGGTCGTCTGAACCTTTGATTTCCTGGCGATGCCGGATTCGTCGATATAAGCATTCAGGGTGCGGGTCAAGGCCGCCCGAAAACCGGCCAGGTGGGTACCGCCGTCGCGCTGGGGAATGGTATTGGTGAAGCAGAATACGCTTTCCTGGTAGGCGTCGGTCCACTGCAACGCGGCTTCGACCTG
>JAWLFD010000036.1:0-13456 GCA_041685745.1 Wenzhouxiangella sp. | reverse complement strand
GCGGGCCGCGACCCACGCCCTGCGCGAGGTCGGGGTGCCGCTGACCGCCTCGGTGCTGACCACGATCGCGGCCTTTCTGCCGCTGATGCTGCTGCCCGGCATCGTCGGGGCGTTCATGTTCGTGGTGCCGTTCGTGGTCACGGTCGGGCTGCTGATTTCGCTCACCCAGGCGTTCTGGATTCTGCCCACGCAGGTCGTCCACAGCCAGTACCGACCGGCCAACGATCCGAAGGACTGGCGGCTGAAGTTCACCCGCCGGGTCCGGCGCGGCTACGTGCGCGCCCTGCTCTACACGCTGCGACGACCCAGGCGTGTGCTGAGCGTCGCCGCGCTGACCTTTGCCGTCGCCCTGGCCGCGGTCGCGGCCGGCCTGGTGCGGCTGGAGTTCTTCGCCTTCGACCCGATCCGCCTGTTCTACGTCCAGGTCGACGTACCCGGCGACGCGACCCTGGAAGAAACCCTGGATCGAGTCGAACAGGTCGAGGCCCGGGTTCGTGACGCCTTGCTCGAGGGCGAGGCGCGCAGCGTGACCAGCCTGGCCGGAGTGCAGTTCACCGACGTCGAGCCGCTGTTCGGCGACCAGTACGGCCAGGTGATCGTCTCGCTCAACCCCGACGACGGCGGGCGCAGCATGGCAGAGATCATCGAGGCCATGCGCGAGCCGGTCCTCGATACGCCCATCGACGGCCGCATCGCCTTCCTGCAGGTCTCCGGCGGCCCGCCCACCCAGCAGCCGATCAACGTCAAGGTCCGGGCCGATGACTTCGACGAACTGCGGCGCGCCACCGAAGCCCTGCGCGAGCTGATCGCCGCCCTGCCCGGCACGCGCGATATCAGCGACGACCGCGTGCCCGGCCGCTCGGAACTGGTGCTGACCCTGGATCGGGAAGCCATCGGCCGGATCGGGCTGCCGCCGGAAGCGGCGGCGCGCCTGCTGCGGCTGCACGTCGACGGCGAGATCGTCGGCTTCACCCGCGAGGCCGGCGAGCGCTTCGAGCTGCGCGTCCAGGCCGAGCGCGAGCAGCCCGGCGACCCCGGTGCGCTGCTCGATGATCCGGTCGCCCTGCCCGGCGGGGCCGTCACCCGGCTGGGCGCGCTGGTCGAGGCCCGCTCCGGCGAGGCGCCCGGGCTGATCCGCCACTACAACCTGCGCCGGGCCATCACCATCGAGGCCGACATCGACCGCGAAGTCACCAACACCGTCGAGGTCAACCGCCGTATCCGGGAAGGCTGGGAAGACATCCGGACCGAGTTCCCCGGCACCGATCTGGACTTTACCGGCGAACTCGACGACATCGAAGAATCGCTCAACAGCATGGCGGTGCTGTTCCTGCTCGGCCTGGGCCTGATCTACCTGATCCTGGCGACCCAGTTCAGGAGCTACTTCCAGCCCTTCCTGATCCTTTTGACCGTACCCATGGCGTTTACCGGCGTGGTGTTCGGCCTGCTGATCTCCAACAACCCGTTGAGCCTGTACACGATGTACGGGATCATCGCCCTGGCCGGGATCGCGGTCAACGCCGCCATCGTGCTCATCGATGCCGCCAACCAGCGCCTGGCCGCCGGCATGCGCCCGCTGCATGCCACCATCTACGCCGCCCGCCGGCGCGTCATCCCGATCCTGATGACCACTGCCACCACCATCGCCGGCCTGCTGTCGCTGGCCATCGGCCTGGGCGGACGCTCGCTGCTGTGGGGCCCGGTCGCCGTCACCCTGGTCTGGGGCCTGACGGTCTCGGCGCTGCTGACCCTGTTCGTCATCCCGCTGCTGTACCGCTTGTTCATGCGCGGGCAGAGCGTAGCGGCCTGAACGGCCCCGGCTCGCAATTTCTGCCGGCGCGACGGCAGCTTTCGGCGCGCTTTTCCGTAGTATGTCCATGAGAGCGCGTCAGGCCGACGCCAGCCGACACAAAAACTTCAGGAGAAGCCACCATGATCAAACGAGCACTTTTTGCCAGCCTGCTGCTGTTGAGCGGAGCGGCCCTGGCCGACCGGCCCGTGCTGGCCGTGGCCGAATTCACCAACGATGCCACCGGCGCGACCTGGTGGCGATCCGGCGTCGGCCGGGAACTGTCCGGCATGCTGGCCAGCGAACTGGCCGCGATCAACGCCTTCACCCTGGTCGAGCGCTCGCGCCTGAACCATGTACTGGATGAGCAGGACCTCGGCGCATCCGGCCGCGTCCGGCCTGACTCGGCCGCGCAGATCGGTGAACTGACCGGCGCTGAGTACATCGTCGTCGGTACCGTGACCGACTACAGCGAAGACACCAAGCGCTCAGGCGGCGGGGTCAGCATCGGCGGGATCAGCATCGGCGGTCGCGGCAGCAGCATCGGCATCGGCGGCGGCAGCACCGAGGCCTACATCGCCGTTGACATTCAGGTCATCGACGCCACCACCGGCGAAATCGCCCACGTTCGCACCGTCGAAGGCCGGACCAAGGACAGTGCGGTCAGCCTGCGCGGTCGAATCGGGCGCCTCGGCGGCAACCTGGCCAACGAGGAAAACACCCCGGCCGGCGAAGCCATCCGCGCCGCCCTGATCGAGATCACCGATTACCTGGAATGCGAGATGGTGCTGCAGAATTCGGCCTGCCGGGCCAAGTACCAGGAGCGCGAAAACACGCGCCGTGAGCGCACGCGCAACGCGATTCGCTTCTAGTCGAAATCGGGGAGGGAGACGGAGAGCAGGCGCGGCCGATTGGCGGCCGCGCCATTTTTCTGCCTGTTCACTTTGCCATTTGACTTCAGCATTCCCAGGCTTCATTGAACCGTGGCGACGGACCCGCAGCGCCGGGCCCCTGCCATAAACCGCCTACAGCACCTACACGGCCAACAAGTCCCGGTGCGACCCATGCGGATCACACCGATGTCGAGCGCCCGGCCGAGTTTTAACGCTCCGTGGCACCCCGTGGAATCCAGGTCCGGAGTCCCATGACCAGGATGAGCAAAGCCAGCAGCAGGAACCAGATCCGTCCGAGCACCGGCACGGGGATCGGCGGCAGCGTGCTGGTCACAGCCTGACCGCTATCGGTGACCACCTGCTGATCGGGCGCCACGCCGCTCGCGCTGGCGGTATTCACCAGAGGCCGGCCGATATCCGAGGCCTGGACAACGTAGACGCCCGTGCACTCCACTTGCCCTTGCGGCTCCAGGGTAACCGGCAGTTCTGTAGCGCAGACCAGGTCGATCAGGTCGTCCACGACCAGGACATCACTCAGCCTGACGTTGCCGGCATTGGTCACCGTGATGGTGTAGCCGATAGAATCGCCCACATCCACCGGACCTCCGGTGTCGGCCTGCTTGACCAGCGTCAGCCGGGGATCCGCCTCTACCACCGGCGTGCTTACCGTGTCCTCGTCCTGCAAATGGTTGCCGCTCGGATCGGTACCAATGGCCTCCGCTGTATTCATGATCGCGCCACCGGCATCCACGTCGGACTGGGTGACCTGGTAGATGCCGGTGCAGACCGCCTGGGCCGCCGGCGCCAGAGTCAGCGGAGCGGCCGGCGTGCAGCTCAGTTCGATCAGACTGTCGTTAATCTGAACCGTGCTGAGCGTGACGTTACCCGTGTTGGTCACGATAATGGTGTAGCCGATCACCTGATCGACCACCACCGGACCGACCGTATCGGCCTGCTTGACCAACTCCATCCCCGGATCCTGGACCAGCTGCAGCATCTCATCGTCCGTCACAGGTCCGACCGGCTCGTCATCCGGATCCGTACCCTCGGCACTGCCGACATTGGCGATCTCCCCGGCATCCAGATCTGCCTGGGTCACGGTGTAGCTGCCGGTCAGAACACAGGTTCCGCCCGGCAGCACGTTTTCGCAAAGCGCTGCGCCCGGGGTGATGATCGGGTCGCTGACCAGGACGTCAAACAAGGTCACGTTGCCGTTGTTGGTCGCCGTCAAGGTGTACTCGAGCTGGCTGCCGACCACAATCGAGTTCGGGACATCCGTCAGCTGCTTTACCAGCACCAGCCCGGGAGCTCCGACCGGACCCTGAGCCGTCGCCTCATCCTGGCCCTCCACTGTGACGGCGTTGGTATCCCCGCCCGTCACCGTCGCCGTATTGGTGAAGCTGCCGGCATTGATGTCGTCCTGCGAGACTGCATAGCTGGCCTGGCAGACCAGAGTCGCATTCGGCGTCAGCTCTGCCGGCTGGGCAGGCACACAGCTGCCGATGGTCGCCTGGGGATCGCTGATCTCGACATTGAACAGGGTCACGTTGCCCCTGTTGGTTGCTGTGATTTCGTAGCCGATCATCTCACCCACGTTGAAGAAGGGCGAACCTTCGGTAATGGTCTTGACCAACTCGATGGCCGGTCGGGCCTCCGGGCCCATGGCCGTGGCGTCGTCATCGTCGCCGACCGTGCTGTCGTTCGGATCGGTAGCAACCACCCTGGCCAGGTTGACGAACTCGCCGCTGTCGATGTCCGCCTGGACGACCGCGTAACTGGCCTGACAGACCAGTTCTTCACCTGGGGCAAGCGTCGCGGGCTGGGTCGGAGCACAGCTGTCGATGCTCGCCTTGGGGTCGCTGATCTCGACATCGAAGAGCGTCACGTTGCCCGTATTGGTTGCCGTGATCCCGTAGCTGATCTCCTCACCAACGCTCTCGTAAGTCGAGCCGTCGGTGATCGTCTTGATCAGCTCGATGGACGGATCGGCTGCCGGACCGTTCGCGATGGCTTCGTCATCGTCACTGACCGGCGTACCGTTGGGATCCTCGCCGCTGGCTTGCGCGGTATTGACGATTTCACCGGCGTCGATATCAGCCTGGGTCACGGTATAGGTCGCCGGACCGCAATTGGCGGTTTCACCCGGATCGATCATCGACGGCGTGCAGGCGATGGAACCGCCAAGCATCGCATCATCGACCTCGACGGCGCTGATCGTCACATTGCCGATGTTGGCCACCTCGAAACCGTAGTCGATGGTGTCGCCGGCTTCGGTATAGCCATCGGGCGTGGCGGTCTTGATCAGCGCCAGTTGCGGCGCAGCCGCCGGGCCGGTCACGGTCTCGCTATCGGGCGGACTGGTGGTCTCGATCTCTTCAGGATCGAAACCGGATGCGGTCGCGGTGTTCGCGAACTGCCCGGCGTTGATGTCGGCCTGGGTGACGGTGTAGCTCACCGGACCGCAATCAGCGGTCTCCCCCGGGGCCAGCGTGATCGGGCTGCAGCCGACCGCCCCGCCGAGCAGCGGATCATCGACGGCCACCGCCGTCAGGGTGACGTTGCCGGTATTTTCGACCAGGAAGCTGTAATCGATGACATCGCCCGAGGACTCATAGGTGGCCGGGCTGGCCGACTTGACCATCAGCAGTTCGGGAGCGCGGTTGATGCCGACAATCTCGCCATCGCTGACCGGTCCGGCCTGCTCGCTGTCGGCGGTGGCGGTGTTGACCACCTCGCCGGCATCCACATCTGATTGATCGACGATGTGGACAACCGTGCAGGTCACCGTCTCTCCGACCAGCAGCTGGCCAAGCGTGCCGTCCCAGGAGCAGTCGCCGGCGGGATCAATCGGGTCGACCAGCGGGTCGCTCACGCTCACGTCGGTCAGGGTCATGTTGCCGACATTGCTGGCAACGATCTGGTAGGTCAGCTTGCCAGCGAGCACCACGGGATCGGGATTGGCCGCGATCAGCGACTTGTCGATCGTCAGTTCCGGATTCACATCAATCGGCGTGATCTCGTCATCACTGTCGGTGATCAGGTCATCGGAATTGTCGCCGTCATCGCTGATCACGGCAAGGTTGTCGATTTCGTCAATACCCATCGGCAGCGGATTGTCGATGACAACGGCAAAAGTTGCCGACCCGGAGTCACCCGCATCGAGATCTCCGATGCTCAGCTCACAGTTGCTGCCGGCGCCGGAATCGGGCACACAGTTCCAACCCTGACTGCTGTTGACTGAATCGAAGCTGGTGTGATCAGGCACGACATCGCTGATAAAGACGCCGGTGGCATTCTGGTTGCCGGTATTGCCGTAGTTCAGGGTATAGACCACCAGATCGCCAGGCTCAGCGGTGATCCCGCCATCATCCTTGGTGATAAACAGGTCGGGTGCGGCGTTGACCCGTGTGGTTACCTCGTCGTCGAGATCGGGCGTCTCGAAGGACTCAGCCACGGCCTGGTTGACCAGCTCATCAACGCCAGCCGAGAGCGGGCTGTCGATGACCACGTCGTAGGTCACCGTCACTGAAGCGCCGGCGACCAGGCTGGCAAGATCCACCCGCACCGACGTGTCGCCCGCTGTGTTGCCAAGCACTACCGAGCCCTGGATGGTGCTTGCACTGCCCACCACCAACGGGCTGTTCGCATCGGGTATGTCGGTAATGACGACGTCGGTGGCGGCACCGGCGCCAGTGTTTTCCAGCACCAGGGTGTAGCGCAGCATGTCACCGGGCGAAATATCGCCGGAGCCGTCAGCATCGTCCTGGAGAACGACCGACTTGGTCAGGTCCAGCACCGGAATGCCCACGCTGGCCGAATCATCGTACGGATCCTGGATGCGGCCGATGTTATCGGCGGGCTCGGACTCCTCGCAGCCGGCAGGGAAGGAGCAGGCGAACTCGAGATCGGCAATATTGATCACCGGGTTGTTGGCCGAAGGTGCCGGCGGGTTATTGGCCAGACTGATATCGAACGTCGCTGTGCGACTGACCCCCGGCAGCAGCACCACGCTGGCGTTTTTGGCCCGGAAGCTCACGTTCAGTCCGGCACCCGTCAGAGTGTTGATCAACTCATGGTCGGCCGGCACGCCGACCAGCTCATAGCTGTCAACATCCCAATCCAGATCGCTTAGCACGTCGGTGACCTCGAAGCCGTAAGCCGGGCCGGTCCCGGTATTCTCGACGGTCAGCGAAATACGCACCTCGCCGTCGCCGCGCGGAGTCATGGTCTTTTCAAGCACAAGATCGGGCTCGACAACGTCGATGTCGGCGGTGTCGGAGAGCGGATCGCCGGGGTTGCCGAGGAAGTCGAACTCGGCCAGGTTGGTCAGCACAAGCGCATCGATGTTGCCCGGCACATCCACCACCCGTCCGGTCACGCGCAAGGTGATGGTGCGCTCTTCGACGCTTGCCCCGGGCTGAACGACGATGCGCTCGAAATCGAAGATCACGGTATCGTCGAAGCCGTTGGAATTGGCATCGAAGATATCGATGATGTCGGCCATCGGCCGGCTGATCGTGACTTCGCCCCCAACGCCCGAGACCTGGGCACTATCGGCCTCGATGACCCCGGTGTTGATATCCGAGGGCAGGAAATCGGTCACCAGGGCCTCGGAGGTCGTGCCCGGCGGCACCAGCACTTCAAGTTCGTAGGTGATCAGCTCACCAATGGCCAGATCGAACCGGTTCGGATCGAACTCGCCCGAACCGGTATCGCCAAGGTCGCTCGCCAGGCCGACCTTGACCAGCGCCGGAGCTTCCATGGTGACATCGGCCAAAGTGGCGCCGGTACGCCGGCGGGTTTCATCGGCGACGAAACTCGGGGTCGAATCATACTGCGCGACCACGCTGTTGGCGAAACTGGTTCCGATTTCGGCGCTGATATCGACCTGAGCCTCGTAGATGACGGTGCAGCCGCCCTCGGCCAGCGTGAGCGTGTCGAGATCGAATTCGATAACCGGCGCCGCGGAGGCATCGACGCCCAGAGAGCTGCCGCAATCCTCGCTTACGAGCCCGAGCCAGTCCAGTTCATCGGGCAGCGTATCGGTAATGGCCAGTGCAAATGCATCAGCCGTGGACACGCCGGCATGATTGATGGCCAGCTCGAAGGTAACGACATCCCCGGCATTGACAATCCCCGAGGCCGGGTCGGAAGCGGTCTTGTTGAAATCGAGTACCGGATCGACCAGTTCGACGGTGCTGGTGTCCTCGACGGGATCGGCCAGCGTATCGGCACTGAGCCGGGCGCGGTTGGTGGCGCTGTCTCCGCTCTGATTGGCCGATTCATCGAGTACCACGGCCACCACCTCGAAAACGATCTGCTGGTCTTCCTCGTTGGCGCCGAACGGTGGATTGCTCACGGTCCCGAGCAACCAGGTCACCGTGCCACCACCGGCACCGAAGGTCCCAAAATCTCCGGCCGAAATGCCGGTCACACCCAGGTTCGAACCGATCGAGACGATCTCACTGCTGACATAGCCAAAGTCATTGCCCGAAGGCAACAGGTCGACGAACTCGGCATCGGGGGTCAGCCCCTGCGGGAAAGTCACCGTGACTCGCCAGGTCACCTGCTCTCCGATGGTCAGGTCCGGGTCGCTCGTCGACGGCTCGCTGGTGGCGAAGATGAACTTGTCGACACCCGGGTCGGAGACCACGATGCCGTGGGTGTCGTCGTTGTCGTATCCGCGCAGCTCGGGCTCGGTGTCGTCGACCAGCGAAGTCCAGGACAGGCCACCGGTGTTGATCACCGTCGTGCCGGTCTGCACCGTATTATCCAGCACGGCCTGGTAGGTGATCGTGGCCGACTCGCCTTGCGGGAAATCCGACCAGGCAACCGAAATGACACCGCCGCTGTCGTCGTTGAGCAGGCCATCGGTATAGCCCGCGACGTTCAGGGTGCCGCCTTGGTAGACCAGCTCGGCCCCCGGCAGATCATCGATGAACACCACGTTCTGCGCATCAGCCGTCGATGCATCGGCATGGCCGATGTCGATGGTGAACTCGACCAGGTCACCGGCATCACCCGAGGTGATATCACCAACCTTGGAGATATTCAGCGCCGGCTCGACAACCTCGATATCGGCGGCTGCCGACGCGGTCAGATCCGGGCCGAACTGGACCACGGCGGTGTTTGTCAGCACATCGCCGCTGGCGTTGGCCGCCAGGTCGTTCAGGCGGGCCTCGATCTCGATGACGATCTGGTTCTCACCGGCCGCGCCGGTTGCGGTGGCCGGATCGTTGATGATCTGCCCGAAGTCGAAATCCACCGTGTCGTCGAGCCCCTCGTCGGTCAGGCGCAGATTCTGGATAAGCGGATCACCGAAGGCATCCGCGACAGTAAGGTTCGAACCAATGCCATTGCCAGGCACCTCAGCCGATAACAGCTCCATGACGCCAGTGGCATCGTGCGGCACCTCGTCACGCAAGGTAACGCTGGGCGTGGTGCCCTGCGGAATGGTGATGACGAGTTCATAGGTGATGGTCTCGCCGATGGCGGTCTCGGGCGGCACGGTAACCGGATCGGAGCCGTCGATGATGTTCTTGCTCAGCACCACCGCATCGATGGTCACTTCGCCGGAAGCCGAATCGGCATAGTTGTTGACGCCACCGTCGCCGGTGCGCTCGCCGTCCTGGCCGCCCGGGGTTCCCGGCGTGGCCGCACCACTGCCGGGCAAGGAGGTCCAGGTCACATCGGCGGTGTTTTCCAGCGGCTGACCCGGCTTGACGTCGACCAGCAGCTCGGCGGCATAGTCAATCTGCGCGCTGCAGCCGGTGGGTAACGCCGCAAACTCCAGCAGCACCTGGTTGTCCGAGGACCGATCGCTTTCAACCGGCGCACCGGGGCAGTCGGTCAGCGTCACCTCGATGCTGCCGATATCCAGTTCCATTTCGGCGGGCAGTTCGTCATCGACCAGCAGGTCGAAGGCATCGGCGGTGTTGGCACCACTGGCAACCGTGAAGCTGACCGTGAACTCGATCTGGTCGCCGGCCTGCCCCGAATCCGGGGTGGCAGACTTGCTCAAGCCCACGATTTCCGGCTCGACCACGGTGATGATCTCGAGATTGGACGCCGGGCCGTTCTGTTGACCGGCGATCTCGACGCTGAACTGGTTATCACGCTCGGTGCCTGCCTGGTTGCCGGCGATATTGAGCAGCAGGGCATCGAACTCTATGACGACGAATTCGCTGTCGGCATCGTCGTCCCCGTTGCTCAGAGTGCCGAGATCGAAGGTCAGTGTCCTTCCCGCACCGAGCGGGGCGCCGCTCACATCCAGGTTGCCGGACGGGACCGCGAAGCTCGGCGAGACATTCGGATCGTTGCCGGTAATCTGCGGGATGGTGCCGATCGCCCCGTCATCGGAACTGATGCCGGCAGCGTTGGCAACAAAGCCCAGTGTGGCAGTGCCGGTAAGGTATTCAAGACCCGGGTCGAGCGCATCAATGACAGTAAAGTCCGGCGATGTACCCTGGGGCACTTCGATGGCCAGACGGTAGGTGACGACCTCGCCAACGGCCAGGTCATTGCCGGCCGTGTGCAATTCGGTGGTCGCGGACACGCCTTTTTCGGTGCCGACGCTATCAATGGTCACCAGCGCTGCCGAATCGTTGCCACTGTATAGCCGCGCGCCATCATCGGCGCCGGGTGCCCCCGGCGTGACCGAGCCAGTGGGGTTCGGATCGCTGCCGCCATCAGGCAACGTGGCCCAGTCCAGGCCGGCGATGTTGCTCACGGTGGTGCCAGGCTCGACGTCGATGGACAGGGTGGCCTGGTAGATCACGTTCAGCGTGCACCCCGTCGGCAGAGTGCCGAATTCGACGTCCACGGTATTGCCAGCCGAGTTATTCGTAAAGACTGGCTCACCGCATCCAGATTGATAGATTACGTCGACAGAGCCAACGTCGAGCACGGCGTTGGCCGGCAAGGCATCCAGAACTTGGACATTGAACGCGTCGGCACGGTTGGCGCCGGTCAGAACCGCCAGGTCAATCTGGTAGTCGATGAGGGAACCGGCCTGTCCAGCAGCGGGACTGGCGGACTTGTCGATCGTCATACCCGGCTCGACGAGCCGAATGCGCTGGTTGTTGGAGTCCAATCCGACCTGGACGCCGTCGACGCGGACCCGGAAACGGTTGTCGCGGTTGGCGCCGACATTGTTGTCACCGGCGTTGAGCACCAGGGCGTTGAACTCGATGACCACGTACTCTTCATCGGCGCCGGACTCGGCGTTGACGATACCGCCCAGGCTGAAAGTCGGGTTGGTTCCGTTGCCGAAGCTGGCCGGGCTGATGGCTGAGCCGGGAATCACGAACGAGGGCGAAACGTTCGGGTCGGTACCGATGATGTTCAGGCCGCCGCCGCCCAGGGTCGAGGAGCTGATGTTGCCGTTGGCCGAAACGAACCCGACCGTGGCCGTACCATCGTCGAGGAATTGCAGACCGGTCGGCAGCGCGTCCTCGACGGTGAAGTTCGGCAGGGTCCCGCGCGGAATCTGCGTGACGAGCCGGTAGCGCCCGATTTCGCCAACGGTCAACTCCGGCGGGTTGGTGGTGTCGCTGGTGTGCGCTTCGGAGGAGGTCGCCAGCGACTTGCTCAGCTCGACCGAGGCGACCTCGATAGCGGCATCATCCTCGATGGTCGGGAACTCCGGCCCGCCGGGCTGGGAGGTGTAGGCGCCGACGGCGAAGTTGGAAAACTGCTCTTCGGGCTGGACACCGATATCAACCGTGCAGGTGTATTCGATGAATGCCACGTTCTGCTGATCGGGCGGATCGGCCAGGCCGGGCAACGGATCGTCCAGTTCGAGTTGAGTCCCGATATCAAACAGATCGCCGTCGGTTCCAAGCGTTGCACCGGCCTGGTTGGTGACGCCATCTACCGAACAGGCGGTAACGCCGGCCGGCAGGTCATCGAACAGGGTGACCTCGAAGGCCGGGGCAGTGCCAAGGTTTTCGACGGTCATGCGGAAGGTGATCTGGTCGCCGGCCTCGACCTCGCTGACGCTACTGTCTTCGGGGAAATCTCCGGGTACCGGGTCGATGACACCGTCCCCATCAGTAGCGATCACGCCCTTGGTCAGTTCCAGCGCAGGCGCGCCGACCTGGATCTGCACCGGGCCGGTATTGGCAGCGATATTGCCGGGGGTGTTGGCGGTAAAGGCCTGGAAGATATTGGTCAGGACAAGCCCGTCGGCGAACGGATCATCAGTCACGGTGGTGTACAGGTCGACCTCGATGACCTGGGCGCTGGTCGTGTCGAGATCCGGCCAGTCGATCTGGATGGCGTTCTGCGCCATATCGGCCGAGATTCCGTCCGGCGTCAGACCCGCGGTATCGTTCGGTCCGAGGCAGATGTCGGCCGTTCCGGCATCGCAAGCGGCCGGGTCGGTGCTGAACGCGAGATCCAAATCGCCAACCTGCAATACCGGCAGCGGCAGGAAGTCCAGGAACCGGATGTCGCGCGTATCACCGGAAGGGACATTCATGCGCAGGCGGAAAATGACGTTTTCGCCGGGCTCATAAAAAAGTTCGGCGTTGACCAGTGACTTGTCGATCGATACCGGCAGGATGCCGATCGAGGCGCCACCGTCGTCGCTGCAGGCGCTCGCACCCTGCACCAGGTCGTAGTCGGCGACCACCGAGTTGCCAAGGGCATCGGCGGCCAGTACCGGCAAGCCGGTCTCGCGGTAGGTCTGACGGACGCTGCCCTGGTAGCTGACCGCAATCGTGCTGCCGGCGTCGATCTGCGTGCTGCCGGTCGCGTCCTGCCAGGCCGAGAACAGATCGAGCACCACCGTGGTGTCGCTGGCCACCGTCACGTCGGGGATTATCAAGATCGGCGCCTCTCCGTCGACCGTGAAAATCACGCTGTCGGCATCAAGGTCGATTCCGTCGGCGAGCACGTCGGTAAATACCAGGTCAGAGACATCGCCAAAGTCAGTGACCTGAACGGCATAGCTGTAGTCGATCACGGCTCCCGGGCTGGCCTGTCCGGGCGAGGCCCTCTTTTGAATCGCAACGTGCTCGGCCGTGACCTTGGTGTCGTCGAAGACCTCCGGCAGGAGATTGGGGTTGTTTGCCTGATCGATGTAGGTAGCCGTCACGCTCGCATCGTTCATGATCGGACTGGTCTCGCAGACAGCCTCATTCAGAATATCGACGATATGACCCGAATAGGTCACGACGATCTCGCCGCCACCGGTCATTCCCACGTTTTCACCACACTGGACTTCCAGGTTCCCGCCCGGCGCGCCGCCCAGGGGCTCCTGCGTCACCGAACAGTTATCCCCGGCCACGACGGTCGCCGATCCCGCCTCGTACAGGAAGTCGAGCGGCAGGGTGTCGACAATGGTGATCGGATCGATGGTCGCCGTATTGGCGATATCCACAGACAGGGTGTAGGCATAGCGCCAACTGCTACCCGGCGGCCGTTCGGATTCGGGCGTGCTGTCGGTCTTGTCGAACAGCAGGACGGTCGGAACAACCGCCTGCTCGACCCCATCGCCGACGATTGGCCCGTTCTCGCCGGTGGCGCTGTCGCCGAACTGGTAGACCGGGGTCAGGTCCACGGTAAGCGGATCGCCGACCACGGCGTCGGGGTCGATCGTCAGGCAGATTTCGACCGGTAGCGGTGGAGAGCCTTCGACCAGGGATCCGACCGGCAGCAAGATGTTGCGATAGGAGAAACCCTCCGGCCCGGTTACCGGCTCATCGATACGCGGGTCGTTCAGTTCGGTCTCGGTGACCAACGGATCCGGGTCGAGAGGAAACTCGCCGAT
>JAWLFD010000259.1:0-3240 GCA_041685745.1 Wenzhouxiangella sp. | reverse complement strand
CCCCCGCTACGCCGAACTCCACGCCTTGAGCGCGTTCAGCTTTCGTCGCTCGGCCGCGCAGCCGGGCGCGCTGGTCGAACGCGCCGCCGAGCTCGGCTATACCGCACTTGCCATCACCGACGAGTGCTCGATGGCCGGCGTGGTGCGCGCCCACGAGGCCGCGCAGGCCTGCGGAGTCGACCTGATCATCGGCACCGAGATCCGCTGCGACGACCTGCACCTGGTGCTGCTGGCCCCGGACCAGACCGCCTACACCCAGCTGTGCCGGCTGATCACCCGGGCCAGGCGGCGCGCGGCCAAGGGCGCCTACCGGGTCGAACGGGCCGACCTGGCAGACGGTCTGGACCGGGTTCTGGCGATCTGGAAGCCGGTGCCGTGGACGGAATCGGCAGCCGAGCCGCCGCATGCGCTGGCCGACGACCTCGGCCAACGCTTCCCGAACCGCCTGTGGCTGGGCGCGACCCGCCGGCTCCAGCCCGGCGAGCGGGCCTGGTTTCGCGCGCTCGATCGTTTTGCCCGGCAGCACCACCTGCCCTGCCTGGCCTGCGGCGACGTGCGCATGAGCCTGCGCGAGCAGCGTCCCCTGCTCGACGTCCTGACCGCCCTGCGCGAAGGCAAGCCGCTGGCCGAGTGCGGCCTGGCCCTGGCCGCCAACGGCGAGTGCCACCTGCGCCCGCCCTCGACCCTGGCCCGGCTGTATCCGCGCACCTGGCTGGACGAGACCGTGACCGTGGCCGAGCAGTGCCGGTTCTCGCTGTCCGAGCTCGGGTATCGTTATCCGCGCGAGCTGGTGCCGGCCCCGCTGACACCGGCCCGGCACCTGCGCCAGCTGACCCTGGCCGGCCTGCGCGAGCGCTACGGCGAGCAGGTCCCGGACCGCGTCCGCGAGCTCATCGCCCATGAGTTGAAGCTGATCGAGGAGATGGGCGTGGAAGCCTTCTTCCTGACCGTCCACGACCTGGTCCGCTTCGCCCGCGCGCGCGGCATCCTGTGCCAGGGGCGCGGCTCGGCGGCCAACTCGGCGGTGTGCTACTGCCTGGGAATCACCGAGGTCGACCCGTCGAAGCAGCAGCTGCTGTTCGAGCGCTTCATTTCCAAGGAGCGCAACGAGCCGCCCGATATCGACGTCGACTTCGAGCACGAGCGGCGCGAGGAAGTCCTGCAGTACATCTACGCCAAGTACGGCCGCGAGCGCGCCGCCCTGGCCGCCACCGTGATCAGCTACCGGCCCAAGAGCGCGCTGAAGGACGTCGGCCGCGCGCTCGGCCTGGAGCCGGAGCGGCTCGACCGCCTGACCGCCTCGCTGGCCTGGTGGGACCGGCCCGACGCCTGGCCCGAGCGCCTGAGCGCTTGCGGCTTCGAGCCGGACGCGCCCGTCACCCGGCAGCTGATGCGCCTGACCACGGAGCTGCTCGGCCTGCCGCGCCACCTGTCGCAGCACGTCGGCGGCATGGTGATCTCGGATGCCCCGCTGCACCACCTGGTGCCGGTCGAAAACGCCGCCATGGACGAGCGCACCATCATCCAGTGGGACAAGGACGACCTGGAAACCCTGGGCCTGCTCAAGGTCGACTGCCTGGCGCTGGGGATGTTGACGGTGATTCGCAAGACGCTGGCTTTGATTGGCCAGGGACCGGGGGTTGGTGAGGGACCGGGGACCAGGGACCAGGGACCAGATGAAGCGCCGGACGGCGGCCACGCAGCACCGATCCACGGCCCTGGTCCCTGGTCCCCGGTCCCTGGTCCCTTGCCTTGGACGCTGGCCGATATTCCGCGCGAGGACCCGGCGACCTACGAGATGCTGTGCCAGGGCGATGCCGTGGGCGTGTTCCAGGTCGAGTCGCGGGCGCAGATGGCGATGCTGCCGCGGCTGAAGCCGCGCTGCTTCTATGACCTGGTGGTCGAAGTCGCCATCGTCCGGCCCGGGCCGATCCAGGGCGAGATGGTCCATCCGTATCTGGCCCGGCGCGACAATCCGGCCGCGGTGACCTATCCCAGTCCGGAACTGGAAGGGGTGCTCAAGCGCACCCTGGGCGTGCCGATCTTCCAGGAGCAGGTCATGCAGATCGCCATGACCGCGGCCGGGTTCACGCCCGGCCAGGCCGACCAGCTGCGCCGGGCGATGGCGGCCTGGAAGCGAAGAGGCGGGCTGGAACCGTTTCGCGAGCAGCTGGTCGAGGGCATGCTCGCGCGCGGCTACAGCAGCGAGTTCGCCGAGCGTATCTACAGCCAGATCAAGGGCTTCGGCGACTATGGTTTCCCGGAGTCTCACGCAGCCAGCTTTGCCCTGCTGACCTATTTCTCGGCCTGGCTGAAATGCCGGCACCCGGGCGCGTTTGCCTGCGGCCTGCTCAACAGCCAGCCCATGGGCTTCTACGCCCCGGCCCAGATCATCAACGACGTGCGCCGGCACGGGGTCTTGGTGCGGCCGGTGGACGTGCGGTTCAGTGGCCGGGATTGTGGGCTGGAAGGCACGAGGGACCGGGGACGCGGGGCCGGGGTTTTGAGGGAACGGGGACCAGGGACCAGGGACCAGGGTCATAGGGCGGTCTTGCATGGCCGACGTTCGGTGCCTGTTGCAGGCGCGGATGGTGGGGTTCGGGATTCAATCCGGCTGGGGCTGCGGATGGTCAAGGGACTGAAGGTCGATGCCGCAGAGCGGATCGTGGCGGCGCGGGCCGACGCAGCGTTTGCCGATGTGCGCGATCTGGCGGTGCGCGCGCGGCTGGACCGGGGGCAGCTCAAGGCCCTGGCCGAGGCCGGCGCGCTCAAGGGCCTGGCCGGGCATCGCCGGCGCGCGCGCTGGGAGGCGCTGGCGGTGCAGCGCCAGGGCGATCTGCTCGACGCGGCGTCGATCGCCGAACCGCGCACCACGCTCCGCCCGCCCGACGCCTGCAGCGAGCTGCTGGACGACTACGCCAGCACCGGCCTGAGCCTGGATCACCATCCGGTCGCGCTGCTGCGCCGGTCGCTGGGCAGACAGGTTCGCACCGCCCGGGCCTTGAGCGAAACCGCCGACGGCACGCGCGTGGAAGCCTGCGGCCTGGTCACCCATCGCCAGCGACCGGGCACGGCTTCCGGGGTGATCTTTCTGTCGCTGGAAGACGAGACCGGCATCATCAACGTCATCGTCTGGCCGAAACTGCTCGAGCGCTACCGCCGTGAAGTTCTCCAGGGCCAGATCCTGCGCGTGGCCGGCACCCTGCAAAACGCCCAGGGCAGCCAGCACCTGATCGCCAG
>JAWLFD010000258.1:0-3248 GCA_041685745.1 Wenzhouxiangella sp. | reverse complement strand
ATCTCCTGGTAGCCGGTCATGGCGGTATTGAAGACCACCTCGCCGACGCGGTGGCCGGGCGCGCCGAAACCATGGCCGGAAAACGTGCGACCGTCTTCCAGCGCCAGTATTGCCTGCATTCGAGACAAGATGAACGACCTCCGAGTATGCAAAACCGGCCCGGCCGAGATTCAGCCGAACCGCCTGGGCGCCACGTCAGCGATTGTAACCAAAGCGCACGAAAGGGGCCAGCCGAATCGGCCCGCGCGCCTGTTTCAGCCGGCGGCTTCCTGGTCGAGCGCCAGATCGAGAAACGGCGGGGTTTCTTCGACCGGCCGGAGCGTATCGGCGCCGTGACCTTCGGCCAGCAGGTAGTCCAGCCACTTCAGCAGCGCCTGGTTCAGGCGCCAGTTGCGGATCACCAGGCCGTGCATGGGAATTTCCGGCCCGGCGAAGCGCTCGATGCCCTGCTCCGGGCTGAACGCCGTGGCCTCGGCCATGCGCGCATCGTGGTAGATGCGGATGTGGGCGTTGGGGTTGTGCTGCTGCTCGTCGCCGATGACGTAGGTCAGGCGAATGTAGCTGGTGTAGTTGTGCCGCTCGATGACCTGCAAGAACAGGTCCGGACCCGAACCGACCCGCGAAACCAGGCAGTCGCTGCGGCTCAGGCCTTCGGGCAGCAGCGCGCCCAGGGCGCGGAACACGGCCGTGTGCAGATCCGGCAGACGGCGTGCCAGAACGCGGGTGGGCGGATGCAGATTTCGGACTCGGGTCAGCATGGCCGCGGAAGGTTATCACAGCCGAAGCGTTTCGCCTAGGGGGGTGGCCGCCGGAACGACCGAACGCGCTCAGCGGCCTTCTGTTTGCAGCCCCAGGTGGAGAATGATCCGGCTGGCCAGTTCCTCCACCGACGACCCGGTCGAGGAGAGCATCGGCACGCCCTCGGCGCGCAGCAGGCTCTCGGCCGCCCCGACCTCGTAGCGGCACTGCTTGACCGAGGCGTAGCGGCTGCCCGGCCGGCGGGTCTCGCGGATCTTGCACAGCCGGTCCGGATCGATGGTCAGGCCGAACACCTTGGCCTTGTGCTCGCGCAGAAAGGCCGGCAGGCGCGGCTGCTCGAGGTCTTCCTCGGTCAGCGGGTAGTTGGCCGCCTTGATGCCGTAGTGCAGGGCCAGGTACAGGCAGGTCGGGGTCTTGCCCGAGCGCGATACGCCGACCAGGATGACATCGGCCTTGTCCAGGCGCTTGGAAATGCCGTCGTCGTGGGTCAGGGCGTAGTTGGTCGCCTCCATGCGGTCTTCGTAGGTCTCGCTGTCGCCCATGCCGTGGGCGCGCCCGACGCGCGGCGAGCTTTCCACCCCGAGCACCCGCTCCAGCGGCTCCATGAAGGTCGCGAACATGTCGAAGATATGGGCGTTGGCGTTGGTCAGCGCCCGTCCGACCGTGTGGTTGACGATGGTGCTGAACACCAGCGGCTTGTCCTCGCCGGCCTCGGCGGCCTTGTTGATCAGGTCCACCGCGTCCTGGGCCTTGGCTTCGGTGTCGACGAAAGGCAGCCGGATTTCGCGGAAGTGAACCCCCTGGAACTGGGTCAGCAGGCTGTGCCCGAAGGTCTCGGCGGTAATCGCCGTGCCGTCGGAAACGAAGAACGCGGTACGCCTCATGCGCGGCTCCGGGCGTTTACAATGAAAGATTGAATCACAACAACGTTTTCTTAAAGGAGAAACCGTGAGCGAGTATATCCTTTGGCTGGATCGGCTGGGTATGGGGGACCTCGAGAAGGTCGGAGGCAAGAACGCCTCGCTGGGAGAAATGATCAGTCACTTGAGCGAGGCCGGCGTGGCCGTGCCGGGCGGCTTCGCGACCACGGCCGACGCGTTTCGCGCCTTTCTCGACCAGTCGGGCCTGGCCGACCGGATCCGAGAAGAGCTCAAGGATCTCGATACCGAGGACACCCGGGCGCTGGCTTCAGCGGGCCGGACCATCCGCGCCATGATCATGGAGACCCCGCTGCCCGAGGGCCTGGAGCAGCAGATCCGCGACGCGTTCGCCAGGCTGTGCGAACGCTACGGCGACGAGGTGGCCGTGGCGGTGCGCTCCTCGGCCACCGCCGAGGACCTGCCCGACGCCTCGTTCGCCGGCCAGCAGGAGAGTTTCCTGAACGTGCGCGGCATCGAGGACGTGCTTGAAAAGCTGCACGCGGTCTTCGCCAGCCTGTACAACGACCGCGCCATCGCCTATCGCGTCCACCACGGCTTCGACCACCACGACGTCGCGCTGTCGGCCGGCGTTCAGCTCATGGTCCATGCCGGCAAGGGCGCCGCCGGGGTGATGTTCTCGCTCGACACCGAGTCCGGCTACCGCAAGGTGGTGTTCGTCACCTCAAGCTACGGCCTGGGCGAAAGCGTGGTCCAGGGCGCGGTCAACCCCGACGAGTTCTACCTGTTCAAGCCCAACCTGGAAGCCGGCAAGCCGGCCCTGCTGCGCAAGACCCTGGGCTCCAAGGCCACGCGCATGCTCTACAAGCCCGAGCGCGGCGTGGTCACCGAAGAAACGCCCGAGGACCTGCGCCACGCCTTTTCGATCAGCAACGAGGAAGCCGAGGCCCTGGGCCGCATGGCGATCACGATCGAAAAGCACTACGGCCGACCCATGGACATCGAGTGGGGCAAGGACGGCGAGACCGGCGAGCTGTTCATCCTCCAGGCCCGGCCGGAGACGGTCAAGAGCCGCGGCGCCCAGACCATGGAGCGCTTCCGCCTGGAAGAAAAAAGCGAAGTGCTCTCGGAAGGCCGGGCGATCGGCCAGCGCATCGGCCAGGGCAAGGCCAAGGTCATCGAAAGCCTGGACCAGATCCACGACGTGGTCGCCGGCGACGTGCTGATCACCGACATGACCGACCCGGACTGGGAGCCGATCATGAAGCGCGCCTCGGCCATCGTCACCAATCGCGGCGGACGCACCTGCCACGCCGCCATCATCGCCCGTGAACTCGGCATTCCGGCCGTGGTCGGCTGCGGCGACGCCACCGCCACCGTGCCGCACGGCTCGGAAGTGACGGTCTCGTGCTCGGAAGGCGATACCGGGCGCATCTACAAGGGCAAGCTCGAGTTCAGCGTCGCCGAAGACAGCCTCGACGACATGCCCGAAGCACCGCTGAAGATCATGATGAACGTGGCCAACCCCGATCGGGCGTTCGACTTTGCCCAGATCCCCAACCACGGCATCGGCCTGGCCCGGCTGGAGTTCATCATCAACCGCATGATCGG
>JAWLFD010000257.1:0-3268 GCA_041685745.1 Wenzhouxiangella sp. | reverse complement strand
CGGCACGCCGTAGTTCTCGGTCACGCGGCGTTCGATGCGGCCGAGCTGAAGCTTGGCGATCTCGCGCAGGATCTCGTCGTCGAGGGGGAAATACGGGATAACGACCAGGCGACCCAACAGCGCTGCCGGGAAGGTCTTGAGCAACGGGTCGCGGAGCGCGTTGGCCAGGCCTTCGGGCTCCGGCTTGAGGTCCGGGTCCTGGCACATGTTCATGATCAGGTCGCTGCCCACGTTGGAAGTGAGCAGGATGACGGTGTTCTTGAAGTCGATCAGCCGACCCTCGCCGTCTTCCATCATGCCCTTGTCGAAGACCTGGAAGAACACCTCGTGGACATCGGGATGGGCTTTTTCGACCTCGTCGAGCAGAACCACGCTGTAGGGTTTGCGGCGCACCGCTTCGGTCAGCACCCCGCCTTCGCCGTAGCCGACGTAGCCCGGCGGCGCGCCCTTGAGGCTGGAGACGGTGTGCGCTTCCTGGTACTCGCTCATGTTGATGGTGATCAGGTTGCGCTCGCCACCGTAGAGCGTTTCGGCCAGCGCCAGGGCGGTTTCGGTCTTGCCGACGCCGGACGGGCCGGCGAGCATGAACACGCCGATCGGCTTGGTCGGGTTGTCCAGCTTGGCCCGGGCGGTTTCGATCCGGCGCGCGATCATGCCCAGGGCGTGATCCTGGCCGATCACGCGACCGGAGAGGGTCTTTTCCAGATCGAGGATCGCGCGAATCTCGTCTTTGACCATGCGCCCGACCGGAATCCCGGTCCAGTCCGCCAGGACCGCGGCGACCGACTGCTCGCTGACCGCCGGATGCAGCAGTGGATGGTCCCCCTGCAGCGCTTCGAGTTCGTCGTTGAGCTTGTGCAGCTGGTCCCAGAGTTCCTGGCGCTGGGCATCGTCGAGCGATGATCCTGCGTCGGCAGCGGTCTCGATCTCGACGCGCTCGCCGGACGCCTCGGGACTGGCGGCGGTTTCGGCAGCTTCGGTCGCCGGCTCGGACTCTTCGGCGTCCTCGCCTTCCGGATGCAGGCGGGCGCGCAGGTCCAGGATCTGGGTGATCAGCGCCTTTTCCGCCTCCCAGCGTTTTTCCAGTCCCTCTCGCCGGACTTCCTCTTCGGCGATCAGCGACTCCACGGCCTCGGCGCGATCGCCGACATCGACCCCGACATCGCGCTCGCGGGCAATGATTCTGCGCTCGGTTTCCAGCGACTGAATGTTGCGCTGGCAATCCTCGAGTTCGGCCGGAATCGCGTGCAGCGCGGTGGCGACGCGGGCGCAGGCGGTGTCGAGCAGGCTGACCGACTTGTCGGGCAGCTGGCGATCGGTGAGGTAACGACTCGACAGCTTGACCGAGGCCTCCAGCGCTTCGTCGAGAATCAGCACCTTGTGATGCTGCTCCATGGACGGGGCGATGGCGCGCATCATGCGGATCGCGTTGTCGATCGACGGCTCGCCGATCTTGACGACCTGGAAGCGACGGGTCAGGGCCGGATCCTTTTCGATGTGCTTTTTGTATTCGGCCCAGGTGGTCGCGGCAATGGTCCGCAGTTCGCCGCGCGCCAGCGCCGGCTTGAGCAGGTTGGCCGCATCACCGGTGCCGGCCGCGCCACCGGCGCCGATCAGGGTGTGGGCCTCATCGATGAACAGGATGATCGGACGCGAGGACGACTGCACTTCCTGGATGACGTTCTTGAGCCGGTTCTCGAACTCGCCCTTCATGCTGGCGCCGGCCTGGAGCAGGCCGACGTCGAGCACGCGCACGTCGATGTTGCGCAGCGGCGGCGGCACTTCGCCCCGCGCCACGCGCAGGGCAAAACCCTCGACCGCGGCGGTCTTGCCCACGCCGGCCTCGCCGGTAAGAATCGGGTTGTTCTGCTTGCGCCGCATCAGGATATCGATGATCTGGCGGATTTCGTCGTCCCGGCCGACGATCTCGTCGACCTTGCCCGAGCGCGCCTGTTCGGTCAGATTGGTGGTGAACTGCTGCAGGGCTTCCTGCTTGCCCATCTCGGCCGGGCTCATCGCGCCGCTGGCCTCGCCCGGTGCTGCGCCCGTATCCACGCCTGCCTGATGATCTTCCGGCGACCCGGCAACGATGTCCATGAACTCGTCGCTGAGCTGTTCGGGCTTTATCCTGGAGAACTGATCGGAGATCTGGGTCAGCGCGTGCGACAGGCCCTTGGTTCGCATGATGCCCAGGACGAGGTGGCCCGAGCGCACCTTGTTGGCGTTGTACAGCAGCGACGCCCAGACCCAGGCCCGCTCGACCGCTTCTTCGACGTGGGCGGACAGATCGGAGATCGACGTCGCGCCACGCGGCAGGCGATCGAGCGCCTGGGTGATGTCGCGGGCAAGATGCGAATCGTTGATGCCGAAATGGTCGATGATGTGGCGAAGGTCCGAATCCTCCAGCTGCAGCAGCTGCGCAATCCAGTGCACCAGCTCAACATAAGGATTGCCCCGCATCTTGCAGAATACGGTAGCGCTTTCGATCGCCTTGTAGCAGGTCGGGTTGAGCTTGTTGAACAATGCAACGCGTGAAATCTCAGCCATTTACAGCCTCCATCGGTCTGTGCTTGAATTCGGGCTCGTGAATGAAGTCCGGTCGGGTGGGGTCGCGAGGTTTGCCGCTCAGCCAGCTTGACCATCCAAGCTTGGCATAGCGGCCGAGTCGTGCAACCGGGACCTCGTTCTCGCGAACCAGCAATCGATAGTCCCAGGAAAATTCAAATCCGACAAAATTGCGAACCAGCGCGGCAAGCGTTGCCGCGGCCGGCCGGTTGGGCAGCAGCGAGTCGAACTGCTCGCGGCTCAAGGGCCCGAAGATCAGCGAGAACCGAAACTGGCGCTCATAAGTCCGTTCGCCGATCACGGTGTTCTGGCCCAGCCGGCAGGTGTGCCGACTGCGGCCCAGGCGCAACCGGCTTTCGGCCGGCAGCTGCAGCCATTCGGGCTGGAACTCCCGTAATTCGACCGGCATCGAGAAGTGCTGCGAGAGGATCCCGAGCAAGGCGGCCGGGCTGCGCTTCTGGTTGGCGTAGTGTCCGGTATAGAACAACTTGGCCTGATCGGGCAGCTCATCCTGGTTGCGCAGTGCCGGGGTACCGTATCCGGCCAGTGCGCCGACATAGGTGCGATACCGGTTTTGCTTCGGACGATCCTCGCAGAAGGCCGGTTCGGCATTGGCCCGAATCCGGTAGAACAGCGACAGCATGCGATGATGAAAAATGTCGCAGAAGCGCACCAGGGTCGGATCGTGGTAGGACAGCCTGCG
>JAWLFD010000256.1:0-3276 GCA_041685745.1 Wenzhouxiangella sp. | reverse complement strand
AGGTCCGGACCTTGAGTTCGGCCAAGCGCGTGGCGCGCGAGCTGGTGTTCCGGCTGCAGGAGCTTTCGCCGCGCGAGCTGGAATTGTTCGTTTCCGGGAGCCGCGACGACCAGAATCACCTGCTCTGGGTGGCCGTCTGCCGGCGCTACCGGCTGATCGCCGAATTCGCCCTCGAGGTGGTGCGCGAGCGGTTCCTGAGCCTGGGCGCACCGCTGGAACTGGCGGATTTCGACGCCTTCTATTTCCGCAAGGCCGACTGGCACGACGAACTGGACGAGCTCAAGCCGGTCACGCGGAAGAAGTTGCGCCAGGTGCTGTTCGGCATGATGCGAGATGCCGGCGTGATCAACGACCAGGGCGCCATCAGCCCGGTGATGCTCAGCCCCGAGGTGCGCGACGCCATCGCCGGGACCCGCCCGGACGACCTGCGCCTGTTCCCGATGTTCGAAACCGACCTGGCAAGGAGGGCCTAGTGCTCCTTCAACATAATATTTACGGGTTCAGTTGGTCTGTCAGCGTCCAGGGCAAGGCGCGGCTCGCAGTGAATGGCCGTCCCCCTTTACAAGAGCCGGAACGCCGCCATGGACGCTGACAGGCCAACCCTTCGGGCGCTCCTGTGGCGCTGCGCTGCGGCGTTCCCGTGCTTGCCAAGGGGGACGGCCATTGCCTGCGCACGGCGCCTTGCCGCGCAACGCCACAGGAACGCTGAACCCGCAAATATCATGTTGAAGGAGCACTAGTGGCGCTGGACGGCAAAAAAGCAACCGTGCAGGAGCGATTCGACCACCTGCTGGCGGTCGTTTCCGGCCAGCGCTTCCTGAACAAGCAGGGCCTGGGCAACGAGGTGCCGTTCTTCATCTGTGCGTTCGATCCGGCGCAGGGCGTGGAAATGGCCCGCATGCAAGGCCAGCTGATCAAGACGCTGGCCGAGCGCGGCATCGGGGTGCTGGAAATCAACCTGTACGACCTGTGCGTCGAGATCCTCAAGGGCCGCAACCTGTGGGACCGCATCCTGGAAATGGAACCCGGCATCGAAAAGGAACAGCTCAAGGAGCTGCTCCAGGGGCCGCTGGACCCCGAACGCCACCTGATTCCGGCCATCGCCGAGAAGATGCAGGCCGCCGAGTTTCGCGTGATGTTCATCACCGGCGTCGGCGAGGTCTACCCCTGGATTCGCTCGCACACCGTGCTGAACAACCTGCAGAGCACGGCCAAGGACCAGCCGACCGTGATGTTCTTCCCCGGCACCTACACCCAGTCGCTGGAGCGAGGCGCCTCGCTGGATCTGTTCGGCCGGCTGCACGACGACAAGTACTACCGCGCATTCGATATCGACCAATACGAGGCTTGACAAGGAGTCCTGCATGAGCCTGAAAGCCATATTCAAGAAACCCGTGGACCGACCGATCGAAGGCGTCATCAAGGCCGACGACAGCGAGAGCCTGCGCCTGGAGGTTGAAGAGTATGTGCTGACCAACGAGGTTCAGAAGCGCCTGGAGCAGTTCCTGGACGCCTACAACGACTACCAGAACGCCAACGGCGTCTGGCTGTCCGGCTTTTTCGGCTCGGGCAAGTCGCACCTGCTCAAAATGCTGGCCCTGGTGCTGGAAAACCGCCAAATCGACGGGTTCTCCACGCTCGAAGCCTTCCTGGAAAAGTGCGATGACAACGAGATGCTGCGCGGCGCGCTGAAAAAGGCCGCCCGGGTCCCGTCCCAGAGCATCCTGTTCAATATCGACCAGAAGGCCGACGTCATCAGCAAGACCCAGGTCGACGCGCTGCTGTCGGTCTTCGTGAAGGTGTTCGACGAGTCCTGCGGCTATTACGGCAAGCAGGGCTACATCGCCCGATTCGAGCGCGATCTCGATCGCCGCGATCAGTTCGACAAGTTCCGCCAGGCCTTCGAGCGGGCTGCGGGCATCAGCTGGGAGGCGGGCCGCGAGCAGGCGCTGCTGGAAGGCGACAACATCGCCACCGCTTATGCCGAGGCCACCGGCAAGGAGGCCGACAGCGCGCACGGCATCCTCGACAAGTACCGGCAGGACTACCGGGTCTCGATCGAAGACTTTGCCGACATGGTCCGCGACCATATCGACCGCCAGGGGGACGATTTCCGGCTGAACTTTTTCGTCGACGAGGCCGGCCAGTACATCGCCTCCGACACCAAGCTGATGACCAACCTGCAGACCATCGCCGAAAGCCTGGCGACCAAGTGCCGGGGGCGTTCCTGGATTATCGTGACGGCCCAGGAAGACATGGATCGGGTGCTCGGCGAGATCAAGCTGCCCGAAGGCGACGACTTCACCAAGATCCAGGACCGCTTCAGAAACCGTCTCAAGCTCACCAGCACCAATGTCGCCGAAGTCATCCAGCGTCGGCTGCTGAAGAAAAAGGACGAGGCCGTGCCCGCGGTCAGCAAGCTGTACGAGCAGCATTCCGGCAACCTGAAGACCCTGCTGGGCTTCGCCGATGGTTCGGCCACCTACCGCAACTTCACGGACAGCGAGCATTTCGTCGACTGCTACCCCTTCATCCCGTACCAGTTCGACCTGTTCCAGTCGGTCATCCAGAGCCTGTCGGCGCACAACGCCTTCGAGGGCAAGCACAGCTCGGTGGGCGAGCGTTCCATGCTGGCGGTGTTCCAGCAGGTCGCGCGCGAGATCGAGGACCACGAAATCGGCCAGCTGGCGACCTTCGACCTCATGTTCGAGGGTATACGCACCGCGCTCAAGGCCAATGTTCAAAAGTCGATCACCCGCGCCGAGCGCAACCTGGAAGACGAATTCGCCGTGCGCCTGCTCAAGGCGCTGTTCCTGGTCAAGTACGTGCGCGAATTCAAGGCCACGGTCCACAACCTCGGCGTACTGATGCTCGAGAGCTTCGATCAGAACGTCGGGGAACTCAAGAAACAGGTCGAGGGGGCGCTGAGCAAGCTCGAGCAGCAGACCTTCATCCAACGAAACGGGGAGCAATACGAATACCTGACCGACGAAGAAAAGGACGTCGAGCAGGAAATCAAGGACACCGACATCGACATCGCCGACGCCATGGCCGAACTCGATAAGCTTGCATTCGACCGGGTGTTGAAACTGCCGAAGATCGGTCACCCGGAGTACACCCACGAATACAAGTATTCAAGAAAGGTCGACGATCGGCTCTACGGGCGCGAGCAGGAGATGGCGGTGCATCTCATCACCCCGCTGCACGAACATGCCGGCAATCTCGACAACCTGCGCTCGTGGTCGGCGCTCAACGAAAGCGAGCTGCTGATCGTGC
>JAWLFD010000255.1:0-3282 GCA_041685745.1 Wenzhouxiangella sp. | reverse complement strand
GCTTGAATGGTGACCTTTGGACTATTGGACGGCTCGAGCGTGCGCGGTATCGTTCATGCTTGCCAAACTCGACTCGACCTTACGGAGATTCCGGATGACCTCCCCACGCTTTTTGATCGGCGCCGTTCTCGGCGCGCTCGCTTTGTTGGCCCTGCCTGCCCTGGCAGAGGAAAACCAGCCAACCCCGCTTCCCTACCTGGAGCAGTTGCCTGAACTCGTCGACCGCGACCTGTTCTTCGGTGACCCGGAAATCTCCGGCGCGCAGCTGTCGCCGGACGGCGCCTGGATGACCTTCATGCGCCCCTTCGAGGGGGTTCGCAATATCTGGATCAAGGCCATCGACGAACCCTTCTCCGCGGCCCGTCCGCTGACCCGGGAC
Source organism: Wenzhouxiangella sp. (assembly GCA_041685745.1). Classification (GTDB taxonomy): domain Bacteria; phylum Pseudomonadota; class Gammaproteobacteria; order Xanthomonadales; family Wenzhouxiangellaceae; genus Wenzhouxiangella. Next base: position 2,903 of record JAWLFD010000255.1, on the reverse strand, counting down.
TCGCGCCCGGTGCCCGGCTACTTCTGGAGCCAGGACAGCCGCTTCGTGCTCTATGTACAGGATCGCGACGGCAACGAGGATTTCCATGTCTGGGCGGTCGATCCGGCCGGCGAGGTCGATCCCGAAGCCGGTACGCCGCCGGCGCGCAACCTGACCGACCTGGAGGGTGTCCGCGCCACGATCATTGCCGTGCCGGAAGACACGCCGGACCGGATGCTGGTCGGCCTGAACGATCGCGACCCGGCCCTGCACGATGTCTACGCCCTGACCATCAGCACCGGCGAGCGCGAGCTGCTGATCGAAAACGATCAGAACGTGGCCGGCTGGACGGCCGATCTGGAAGGCAATGTTCGCCTGGCCTCGCGCCAGACCGCCGACGGCGGTACCGAAATACTGCGGGTCGAGGACGGCAGCCTCGGCGAGGCGATTTTCACCTGTTCCTGGCAGGAAACCTGTGGGCCGATGAGCTTTCAGCCCGACGGTGAGACGGTCTGGTTCATGTCCAACCGCGGTGAGGACGTGGACCTGATCGGGCTGTACACCATGGACGCCGACAGCGGCGAGGTGAACCTGGTCGAGCGCGACCCGGAAGGCGAAGCGGACTTCGGCGGCGCGGTGTTTTCTCCGGCCACGCGCGAACTGCAGGCCACCGTCTACGTGGGCGACAAACCCCGCATCTACCCCAAGACCGAGTCTTTTGCCGAGACCCTGGAATTCCTGCGTGAAACTCTGCCCGAAGGCGAGATCGGGATCAGCTCGCAGACCCGCGACGAGTCCCTGGCCCTGATCAGCCTGTCGCGCGATGTCGATCCGGCCACGGTCTACCTGTTTGACCGCGAGGCCGGCACGGTCGAAGAACTCTACCGCGTCCGCCCAGAAATCGAGCCCAGCCAGATGGCCGAAATGCAGCCGATTCGGTACAAGGCGCGCGACGGTCTGGAGATTCCCGGCTACCTGACCCTGCCAAAAGGCGTGGAGCCGAAGAACCTGGCGGTCGTGGCCCTGATCCACGGCGGCCCGTGGGCGCGCGATACCTGGGGTTTCCGTTCCCAGGTGCAGTTCATGGCCAACCGGGGCTATGCCGTATTCCAGCCCAATTTCCGGGCCTCCACCGGCTTCGGCAAAGCGTTCCTCAACGCCGGTAACGAAGAATGGGGCGATGCCATGCAAGACGACATCACCGACGGAATCCAGTACCTGGTCGACCAGGGGATCGCCGATCCGGAGCGCGTTTGCATCATGGGCGGCTCCTACGGCGGCTATGCCACCCTGGCCGGGATGGTTTTCACGCCGGACCTATACGCCTGCGGGGTCAACATCGTCGGCGTGTCCAACATCATCACCCTGCTTAATTCCATCCCGGCCTACTGGGGTCCGATTCGCCAGATCTTTACCCTGCGCGTGGGCGACCCGGAAACCGAAGAAGGCCGCGCGCAGCTGGAGCGCCAGTCGCCGATCAACCACGTCGCCAATATCAGCAATCCCCTGCTGATTGTTCACGGCGCCAACGATCCACGCGTCAAGCAGGCCGAGGCCGATCAGATCGTGGTCGCCATGCGCGAGGCAGGCCTGCCGGTCGAATACATCCTGGCGCCCGACGAGGGCCACGGCTTTTCCCAGCGCATCAACCGCATCGCCATGTACGCCCGGATCGAGCAGTTCCTGGCCGATCACCTCGGCGGGCGCTATCAGCCGGACATGCCTGAAGACGTCGCCGAGCGACTGGCGGCCATCACCGTCGACGTCTCGACGGTCGAAATGCCGGAACTGGCCGGTGAGCTGGCGGCGGCGCGGACACTGCCGCTGCCGACCGTGGAACCCGAACAGATGGCCCGGGGCGAGTTTGCCTACCAGACCACGGTTCGCCTGGGCGAGCAGGAAATGCAGATCGGCGCCCGGCGCCTGATCGAAACCGTGGACCACGACGGCGAGTCCGTGCTGCGGATCCGATCGACCTCGGAAACGCCGATGGGCGAGATCAGCGACGAACTGATCCTGCAGGCCGACAATCTGCGGCCGGTCTCGCGCTCGATCGATCAGGCGGGGGCGACCATCGAGGTGTCGTTCGGCAGCCGCAAGATCACCGGCGCCATCGAAGCCGGCGGACAGACCATCCCCATCGACCTGGAGCTGGACGCACCGACGCTTGCCGGGGAGTCCGGGCTCGAAGCGGTACTGGCCTCGCTGCCTCTGGCCGAGGGATACCGGACTTCGCTGCGCGTCGCCGAGATCGGCGCCCAGCAGCGGGTGCGCTTCTTCGCCGTGGCGGTCGAGGGTGCCGAGGTCATCGAGGTCCCGGCCGGAGAATTCACGGCCTGGCGCGTCGCGGTCCGAGCCCTCGACGACGAAGGCGGCGACCAGACGGTCTGGCTCGACCAGACCGCGCCGCGCACCACGCTGAAGGCGGATGGTCGTCTGCCGCCCCAGATGGGCGGCGCGGCCTACACCACGGTGCTGACCGAAAAGCCCTGATGCGCTGCTTCTGGCCGGCGGCCGGTTTCGACCGCCGCCGGAAACAGCGGCCCCGATTCGCCGCCCCTCTTCGCCGATCGCGGCAGGGAGGGGCGACGTGGCCCACTAGATCTTCAGCGCACGACCAGTTCGACGCGGCGATTTTCCGCCCTGCCGGCCTCGCTCGCGTTCGACGCGACCGGCGCGTAGGACCCGACGCCGGCCGGGACGGCCCGGCCGCTGGCGGTGCCGAAACGCTGCTCCAGGGCGGCAACCACAGCGGCGGCGCGGCCGTTTGACAGCTGGAGATTGGCCTCCAGCGAGCCGATGTTGTCGGTATGACCGACGACATAGACCTCGACTTCCGGGTTCTCGTCGAGCAGCCTGGCCATCTCGGCCAATGCCGGATCCGATTCCGCGGTCAGTCGCTCGCTGCCGAACTCGAAATAGAT
>JAWLFD010000035.1:0-13698 GCA_041685745.1 Wenzhouxiangella sp. | reverse complement strand
GCATCCGCGCGCGCTTCCAGCACCGCGGTCAGCCCCACCGCGTGGCCCGCGGCCCGCTGCAGGGCCAGCGTGAGATCGGCCATCAGGCCGGCCGCGTCGGGCAAACTGCGCGGCATCGGATTGGCGTCGGCGATTTCGACACCCGCTACCTGCTGCCACAAGGCGACCAGCTGCCCGCGGCGCGCGACCCGCGCCTGCTCGAACAGCGCGCGTTCCCGACCGGCGAAATTCAGCCAGACCTCCATGACCGGCCAGTCGGCATGCAGATTGGCCACGGGCAGAATGAAACAACGAAGCTGCCGCATCCGCTTATCCGACCGTCGCCGACCACCGCCGCCTCAGCCGTCTCAACCCCTCCTCGATCGAGACCCGGGGCCGGTAGCCCAGATCACGGCGCGCCGCGCCGATGTCGTACCAGTGGGCGGTGGCCAGGTGCTCGACCACGAACCGCGACAGCGGCGGATCGCTGCGCCGGCCGGTCAGACGCCACGCGGCCTCGACCGCAGCGGCGACGGTGCTGGCAACCCCCGGGGCGACGCTGCGAATGTTCGGCGTCTCCCCGGCGGCCTGGAGCAGGCCGGCGATGATCTCGCCGTTGGCCAGCGGCTCGCCGTTGCTGATGAAATAGGCCTTGCCGGCTGCAGTTGCGGAATCGGCCAGGTTGTCCAGGGCGAGCAGGTGGGCGGCGGCGGCGTTGTCGATGTAGACGGTGTCGATCTTCTTGCCCGGCGCGGGTAGACGCAGCCGTCCGGCGCGGTTTTTCTCGATCAGGCGCGGCAGCAGCTGGTTGTCGCCCGGCCCCCAGATCAGGTGCGGTCGCAGCGCGCAGGTCTTGAGCTCAGGACCGTTGGCAGCCAGCACCGCGCGCTCGGCCCGGGCCTTGGTCTCCGGGTAGGGGGCCTGGAAGTGCTCGGCGTAGGGCAGCGACTCGTCGCCGTTCTCGATATCGCCGCCGCCGTGGACCACGCTGGGCGAGGAGGTATGGACCAGCAGGCCGATGCCGTGCCGGGCGCAGGCGGCGAGCACGTTTTCGGTCCCCGCCACGTTGGGCCGCTCGAAATCCGGCGCGTGCAGCCCGGGCCCGGCCTTGGCCGCAACATGGATGACGGCCTGGCAGCCTTCCGCGGCGGCCAGCACCGCCTCGGCGTCGGCAATGTCGCCTTGCCGGCAAACCACCCCCAGCGCCGTCAGCTCGGGATAAGCCGAGCGGTTCAGGGTGACGACGGCATCGCCGCGTTCGATCAGCTGGCGGACGATGGCCTGGCCGAGGAAGCCACCGCCGCCGGTAACCAGGATTTTCATTGAAGGGTTCAGGGGTTCAGGGTTCAGCAGCCAGTGTAATCGCTGCCACGCCCGATGATTTTCCCGAAACCTGAGCCCCGAAACCTGAACACCAGAAACCTTCACCTCTGGCATTCCAATCCCCCAGCCCCCACCATATACGCCAGTCCAACGCACCCGCCATCCCCGACCATGAGCCAATACGTCTACACCATGCACCGCGTCTCCAAGACGGTGCCGCCCAACCGAACCCTGATCAAGGACGTGTCGCTGTCGTTCTTTCCCGGCGCCAAGATCGGCGTGCTGGGCCTCAACGGCGCCGGCAAGTCCACCGTGCTGCGCATCATGGCCGGGGTCGACAAGGAGTTCGACGGCGAGGCACGGCCACAGCCGGGCATCCATATCGGCTACCTGCCGCAGGAACCTGAGCTGCCCGAAGAGGTGACTGTCCGCGAGGCGGTGATGCTGGGTGTCGGCGAGATCAAGGAGCAGCTGGAGCGTTTCGACGCCATCTCCGAACGCTTCGCCGAACCGATGAGCGACGAGGAGATGACCGAGCTCCTGGCCGAGCAGGCCGAACTGCAGGACAAGATCGACGCCGCCGGCGGCTGGGAGCTGGACCGGACCCTGGAAGTGGCCGCCGACGCCCTGCGCCTGCCGCCGTGGGACGAGAAGATCGCCACCCTGTCCGGCGGCGAGCGCCGGCGCATCGCCCTGTGTCGCCTGCTGCTGTCCAAGCCCGACATGCTGCTGCTCGACGAGCCGACCAACCATCTCGACGCCGAGTCGGTGGCCTGGCTGGAGCGCTTTCTCGACCAGTTCCCCGGCACCGTCATGGCCGTGACCCACGACCGCTACTTCCTCGACAACGTCGCCGGCTGGATCCTGGAGATGGATCGCGGCCACGGCATCCCGTTCGAGGGCAACTACTCGTCGTGGCTGGAGCAGAAGGAAGCCCGTCTGGCGGTGGAAGAGAAGCAGGAGGCCTCGCGCCAGAAGACGATCAAGTCCGAGCTCGAATGGGTCCGGACCAACCCGAAAGGCCGCCAGGCCAAGAGCAAGGCGCGTCTCAGACAGTTCGAGGAACTCAACTCCAAGGAGTTCCAGCGCCGCAACGAGACCCAGCAGATCTACATCGCGCCGGGTCCGCGCCTGGGTGACCAGGTGATCGAGTTCGACGGCGTCTACAAGGGCTACGGCGACCGCCTGCTGATCGAGAATTTGAGCTTCAAGGTCCCGCCGGGGGCCATCGTCGGCATCATCGGCGGCAACGGCGCGGGCAAGACCACCCTGTTCAACATGATCGCCGGCACCGAAGCGCCCGACCGCGGCGAGGTCCGGGTCGGCGAGACCGTGGAGCTGGCCTACGTCGACCAGCGCCGCGACAGCCTCAACGACGAGCGCCAGGTCTGGGAGGAAATCTCCGACGGCGCCGACGAGATCGTGATCGGCAACTACCGAATCCCGGCCCGCGCCTACGCCAGCCGCTTCAACTTCAAGGGCTCCGAGCAGCAAAAGCGCGTCGGCCAGCTCTCCGGCGGCGAGCGCAACCGGGTGCACCTGGCCAAGGTGCTCAAAAGCGGCGGCAACGTGCTCATGCTCGACGAGCCGACCAACGACCTGGACGTGGAAACCCTGCGCGCCCTGGAAGAAGGCATCCTGGCCTTCCCGGGCTGCGTGCTGGTGATCTCGCACGACCGCTGGTTCCTCGACCGCATCGCCACCCACGTGCTGGCCTTCGAGGGTGACTCCCACGTCGAATGGTTCGAGGGCAATTTCTCCGAGTACGAGAAGGACGAGAAGCGCCGAAGAGGCGACCAGGCCGGACCGCACCGGCTCAAGTACAAAAAGCTCAAGGACTGAAAGAGCGCGGGTTCCAGCCCAGTCGTTCGCGCGCCGGGCGATCGTCAACGACGAGATCCCGGGCCTGGCGTGCGAGCATGGCGGCGTTGACGTCGCCCAGTCGGCCCAGCCGATGGGCGACGGCCAGCAGGGGGCGCAGCGTCCACGCCGGCATCGGCACCAGGCGGACCGATCGGCCCTCGGCAGCCGCGATCCGGCGCAGCATCTCCGGATAACTCAGGCGCTCGCCGCCGCCCAGCAGCCAGGTCCCCTGGCCGCGCTCGCCCTGGGCCAGCACCGCCACGGCCAGGGCGGCGAGGTCGTCGGCATGCACGGGCGCGCGCAGCCCCCGCCCGGCCACAGGCACCAGCGGCAGCCGCCGAAGCAGGCCAGCCAGCCGACTGACGTTGGCGTCGCGGCCACCACCGTAGATCATGGTGGTCTTGAACAGGCTTGCCACGGCATCGCGCCGGCGGCAGATGTCGAGCAGGCGCTGCTCGTCGGACCGAATGCCGTCCATCAACGCCCGCTCCCGTCGGTCGCCCGAGCCGGACTTGAACAGCGTGCTGGCCGAACTGACGGCGACCACGCGGCCGATCCCGGGGGTCACTTCAAGTTGCTCAGCCGCCAGGCCCACCGGACCGAAGCTCACCAGCACGCCCGGATCGACCGGCGCAGGACCCTCGGCCAGGTCGTGCTGAATCCAGGTCACGGACGGGTGGCTGTGCGCCGGCGGCCGGCGGGAAACGGCCAGCAGATGAATCCCGGTCCGCGTCGCCGCGCCTTGGAGAAAACTTCGACCAGCCGCGGTGCTGGCGCCGAGAACCAGCACGACGGCGTTCGGCGTCAACTTTGCCGCCATCGCGCCAGCGGCGCCATGGCAACGGCATGGCCGTGAATCCCCAGCCACCACAAGCCCCGGTTCCACCACGGCCACGGCAGTTCCGGGTGCTGATTGAGATAGCGCCACAGGCCGCGATGCTTTTTCCACAGTACCTGCAGCGGTCGACTTTTCGAGGACACCCCGCCGACATGGGAGACCGCCACTTCGGGCAACAGGCGCAGCGTCCAGCCGGCCTGGCCCAGGCGGGCCATCAGGTCCAGATCCTCGAAATGCAGCGGGTAGTGCTTGTCGAAACCGCCCACGTCGAGGAACGCCCGGCGCCGCAGCAGCATGCACGCCCCGGAAACGGCTTCGACCTCCGCCGGTTCCCGGGGCGCCGGCAGGCCGGTCAGGTCCACGCCCATTCCATCACGGCGCCGCAGGACCTCGTCGAGGACGCGCTGGCGGGTCGGCAGACGCCGCCGGCTGCCGCGCTGCTCGTTGCCGCTCATGTCGAAGATCCGCCCCGACACCATTGCCGCTTCGGGATGGGCGTCGAGGTCCTCGACCAGGCGCAGCAGCGCCGAAGGCACCAGCAGGCAATCGGGATTGATGATGAGGATGTACTCGGTCCGGACCTTGCGCACGGCCAGGTTGACGCCGCGGGCGAAGCCCAGGTTGCGCGGCGAGCGCCGGATGCGAACGCCCGGCAGGTCGGGCAAAAGCTCCAGGCTGCGGTCTTCCGAGTCGTTGTCGATCACCTCGATGGCCGGCGGCTTGCGGTCGTCGCCGCGCAGCGCGCGCACGCAGCGCTCCAGCCACGGCCCGGAGTTGAAATTGACCACGATGGCCGTCACCCGCGCCAGCGGCGAGAGCGCGACGGTCGTATCGGTCACGCTCAACGCCCGAACCAGCGCTGCCACCAGGGCCGAGCCAGTCGCGACTTCAGCGACCGGATCTCGGCCTCGCGCTCGGCCAGAAGCTCGCCGGCGCGGATATGCTTGCGCACTTCTTCGTTGTAGTGCTGGTAAACCGATTCGGCCCGGTCACCGTACAGCGAGGCGGCCGGCAGGTCCGGCAGGGCCGCCTCGGAAGCTGCAGCGGCGGCGATGTAATACAGCGGCGGCCAGGCCGGCTCGGCAGTAGATCCTTCGGGCTGATCGCTGAGCCACTGCGCCCCGCCCTGTCGGTCCATCGACCACAGCGCGGAGACGAACAGCAGCTTCTGTCCCAGCAGGCGCACGGCCGGAAAATGCGCGCCGAGCAGTTGCTCGAACTCTTCGCGGTACAGCTCGCGCACGTGAAACGGATTGTCGTAACCGGTCTCGTCGCTGTAGGTCTTGCGGTCCGGTGAGGAAACCAGCAGGAAACCATCCGGCCTGAGCACGCGGCGAAACTCGACCATGAGTTCGTCGTGCTCGGCCAGGTGTTCCAGCGTTTCGAACGACACCACGACATCGACGCTGTCGTCGGCCAGCGGCAGATCGAGGCAGCTGGCGCACTCGAAAGACAGACGTTCCGATCGGTAGCGCGCCCGGGCGTGGGCGATCGTGTCCGGGTCGATGTCGACGCCGGTGACCTGCCGGGCGCTCTTGCTGAGCAGGTGCGAGCCGTAGCCTTCGCCGCAGGCCGCATCCAGCACCACCTTGTCGGCCACGACCGAAGCCGCCAGGGCGTAGCGGTGCCAGTGCTCGTAGGCCATCTCGCGCACGCACTCGGGGGTGAAGCGCTCGCCGGTGAATTCAAGGGATGTGGATTGGGTCATGAACGCTGTCTGCAAGGCACCTTCGTAAGCAGAGTCTACCAAGCCCGGCCCACCCGCCAGGGCCCTTTCAGGAACCCAGGCGCTGGAAGCACTCGGTGATCCGGCGCCGGCGGTCCGAAAATGGATCTGCCTCGATGAAGGCCTGGACCCGCTGCATGTACTCGGGGTGGCGGGCCAGCAGCGTTTCCATGGCCGCACCGCCCGGCGCCAGGCCCAGCGGTCCGAAACTCGCCCCGCCCTGGTGGGCCACGAAGGCATGATCGCAAAGCACGTGGCGCCAGCCGGCCTCGGTTGCCCGGCAGCACCAGTCGTTTTCTTCACCGTAGCCGCGCCCGAAAGCGATCTCGTCGAAGCCGCCGATCTCGTCGATCGCCGCGCGGCGCAGGTACATGCAGAACCCGACCGCCGTGGGAATGTCGGGATAGGTCGGGGGGCCGGATTCACGCGCGGCCCGGGCCCAGAGATCCGGATCCTCGGGCCACGGGTTGGCGCGACAGAACTCGGGCACGGAGGCGATCTCGCCGTGATTGGTCAGCGGCGTGATCGAGGCGATCGCATCGTCGCTGTGCGCACAGTCGAGCATCGCCTCCAGCCAGCCGGCACTGACCCGGGTGTCGGAGTTGAGCAGAACCACGTCGGAGCGCCCGGCCAGGGCCATACCCAGGTTGGCGGTCGCGACGAAGCCCAGGTTCTGCTCATTGTCGACCACCACCCAGCTGCTCGGCAATTGCTCGAGCAGCGGTGCGACGGCCGGATCGGTCGAGGCATCGTCGATCACGATCACGTCGGCCGCGCGCGAATCCGGCGTTGCCGCCAGCGCATCCAGGCAGCGCCGGGTCTCCTCGGCCGCATTGAAGACCGGCACGACAACGGCCGTGGCCACTTCAGGTCTCCCAGTGATGCGGCAGCCGGACCAGGCCCAGCTCGCGGCTGCGGCCGGTGACGGTGAAAGTCAGTTCAGCGGTGTCGTGCACCCGCAATCCCTCCGGATCCATGGCGTGGCCCCTGACCACGTAGCCACCCGGCAGCAGGGGAAGGCCGGGAAAGCGCAGCACCAGGTGGTAGAGCCCGTCCTGGCCGGCCTGCAGGGCAACCTCGTCATGATCGCTGGCCACGCCGTAGACCGGCGTCCCGTCCGCCCGCACCAGGCCGAGCAGCGCCACCGGAGGACGCTCGTCCGGGGACCGCAGCGCCATGCGCACCACGAGCTCCTCGCCCAGGGCCAGGCGCGGCTCGCCCTCCCCGGCCGCATCGATCGCCAGTGCATGCACGCCGTAGGTCTGAGAAGTGGCGTGGCCGGTCGATTGCCGGACGGCGTCGGCGTCGCGCCTTTCGTGCCAGGCCAGGTAGGCCTGGGTGACGTCGAACACGTCGCCCAGCTTCCTGGCCCGGCCGCCTTCCAGCCAGAGCGCATGACGGCAGAGCTTCTGGACCTGGTACATGTTGTGCGAGACCATCAGCAGCGTCCCGCCCTGCTCCAGGTAAGCCTCGATCCAGCGAATGCACTTTTTCTGGAACGACTCGTCGCCGACGGCCAGGACCTCGTCGGTGATCAGCAGATCCGGCGTGACCGCGGCAACCACGGCGAAACCCAGCCGCACCACCATCCCCGACGAATAATGCTTGATCGGCTCGTGGATGGACTCGCCGATATCGGCAAAAGAGAGAATGTCGTCGAGTTTTTCGTCCACCTCTCTTCGGCCCAGCCCGAGAAAGGCGGCGTTCATGCGAAGGTTTTCCAGGCCCGAATACTCCGGATCGAAACCGGCGCCGAGTTCGAGCAGCGCGGCCTGGCTGCCCTGGCGCTCGATCTCGCCGCTGGAGGGCGCCAGCACGCCGGTGATGACCTTGAGCAGCGTCGACTTTCCGGCGCCGTTGGCACCGACGATGGCCAGCGACTCGCCGCGCCGGACTTCGAAGTCAATCGAGTCCAGCACCCTCGCCCCGCCTTCGCTGCGGCCGCTTTTCAGGATCTGCCAGAACGCCCGCAGGCGCTCGGATGAATGCACCGTGGGAGGATAGGTTTTCCCGACCGCAGACAGCCGTAGCAGCGGATCGCTCAAAGGAAGTCCTCGAAATGCGGGCTGAGGCGGTCGAAGACCTTTTTGCCGATCCCGAGGGTGAGCAGGGCTATTGCGGCAAGGCCGAGAAACGTGAGATCCGGCAGCCACTTGTCGTAGAACAGGGCCGCCCGGATCTCGCCGACCCACCAGGTCATGGGGTTGAGGTAGAGCAAGACCGACCCGCGTTCGGGCAGCATCTCCGGAACGTAGAGAATCGGCGTCAGGAAAAACCACAGCATGAACAGCGTGGGCAGGAGTTGTTCCAGATCACGCACAAAGACCTGAACCGCAGAGAGCAGCAGCGCCAGGCCCAGCGAAAATACGTACAGGCTGAACAGGATCAGGAGCAGGTAGGGCAAGGAACGGAGGCTGAAATCCACCCCCAGCCCAAGCAGCGCAACGAGGACCACGGCGTATCCGGCCATCTGCAGGAGGAATGCGGCAGACTGGTTGGACGCGGTCAGAAGAACGCGCGGGACGGGGACTTTCGCGACCAGCACGGCATGCTGCTTGATCGCCTGAGCGCCCCTCAGCGCACCATCGGAGAAAGCCAGCCAGGGCCATAGCGCCAGCGCCAGCCACGCCACGAAGGGGATTTCCAGATCCGACGGGACCCGTGCCTTGAATATGACGCCGAAAACGAACCCATAAACCGCCAGCAGCAGCAACGGCGTCACCACCAGCCACAGGCTGACCGTTGCGGTGCCGGCGGAATGGCTTCGGAGGTTGCGTGCTGTCAGTTGTCCGAAGATGGAAAAGGAGATCGTGTCCATCATCATCCCTGGGAACGATCAGCTCAGCCGGCGCCGCCGCCGCGAGTCGGGCGGCGGTCGAATCAGTCGTCGCTTTCGGTGGCCGGTCGGACCGCAGCCTCGTAGTCCGACTGATTGCTGAAGCTGGCGCCGTATCTTTGCAGAAGATCTGCAATGGCGTTGTCTTCGAAAACGACCGGCATCGAGGAAAGCTCTCGGAACATCCGCTCGCGAACGGCCTGGTGATGACGGCGCTCGGCAACCCTGATGGCCTGATCGGCGACATCCTCGAAACGCTCGACCTCGGGACGGCCGCGCTCGTGCAGCTGAACGATTCGCCAGCCGCCCTCGGTTCGAAACGGCTGAGAGATTTCACCCGGCGGCAACTGACTCAGGATCTCGGAAAACGACGCTTCCAGCCGGTTCAGGGGCACGTTTTCCACCCGGCCGGAGGCCGAGTAGTAGGGGTCTTGCTCTGAATACTCCCCGGTCAGCTCGTCGAAATCAGAACCTTCGCGCAGCATGTCGTAGACGTTGATGATCGAGCGCATCGCGTCGAGTTCCCCGCGAACGGGCTCGGCGGCCACGAAAAAGCCGGTGAAGGTGGCCTCTACCGGGGGTCGGACGAGGTCGGGACGGGTCAGGAACAGCTCACGCGCCTGCTGCTCGTAATCGGGCAGCTTCGCATTCGGCCAGACGATCCGATTGAGATAATAATCGGCGCCGGCCATGACCAGTCCCTGGTAGAGACTGGCCGAAGCGACGGGCTCCTGCCAGACCTCCTCTGCTTCGGCCTTCCGGTAAATCTGACGGGCGCGCAAAAGCCGGTCGAGAATATCGCCGACCCGCTGGGGACTCGACAGGAACGGGGCGCGATCCTCTTCGGGAATCTGGGCCAGGTAGATGTCGAAATCCGCCTGGGTGACGATGGCATCACCGCGACTGGCGAGAACTGGAGAGTCCACGGTCAGGGTGGTTGTCACCGACTCCTCCGCCGGCGCGTTCGCTGCGACCAGCGAGGCGAACGCGACAAGGGAGAACAACAATCCGTTCGGGGTTTTCATTAATCGCTCCATCCTAGTTCGCCCGCCGCGAGGTCACGCTCATGTTGTTGCCGCAGGTATCGACCCCGCTCGGACAGAACCAGTTCAGATCGTTGGGCGCGGTACCGCTCGCTGAGTCGGTAAACACGACATTCAGGTAATAGGTCTCACCGGGTTCCAGTTCACACCGGAACCGATCCCCGCCGCCGCTGGGCTGATAGGCGATCGAGGAGGTATTGCCGCTCTTCACGTAGCAGCGACCCGTGCTTTCGGCTTCGATCGCCTGCTGGTCGAAATCGCCGGGGCACTTGGAAATCGACCAGATCCTGTCTCCGGCCGTGGGCACGACGAACTGGGACTCGACGACGTTCCACGCGCCCTCGCGGTCGAAATTCTGCGGAACGACAAACTGCATCGCGGCGTACTGCCCGCGATTGAGAATGAAGTTGCGCGCCGAGCCGTCGGGTCCCGGGAACGGGTTGTCGTCGCTGCCGAAGACTTCCCGATAGCTTGTGCAGTCGGCGCCGAAGGCGCTGCCGCTATGAATGCAGGAAGTGGCTCGAGCGAATTGTTCCGGGTTGCGGCCCTCGCAACCGGCCGGTACCGGATCGGGCGCAATGACGTCGACCTGGACGGTGCTGGCAAGAGACTGTACGGGCCCGTTGGAACAAACGAGCGCGGCCGAATAGGTGGCGCCTGGCTCCAGGTCCGGGCTGGTGATTTGTTGGGTACCATCCGGCGCCTTGTCCAGCGTATTCCAGGTGGTTGTAGGAAGCCCCGACCCGACACACTCCCAGGCGCCCTGGGAACCCCACGCGAAATTCAAGGTGTCGTTGGGAAAGATGGAAACCGCGGTCTGCCCATTGACCGAGAAATTCTTGATTTCGACCTGGACGCCGTCGCAGTTGCATTCCGGACACTCGCCGAGCCCGACGCCGGCACAAAGGTCGTTGACGGATGTCAGCCCGGAGGCGGACACCGTTCCATCTGCGCCGATCACCAGAGGGGTCGAACCATCAAGCTCGACCGTAAGCGTGACGGACTGCCCGGTGGTTTCGTCCGGAACCGAGATATCGATCGTCTTGTTCTGCGCAACCAGAGAAACACTGAAAAAGAGCGACAGCAATGTGATGGTGATCTTGGGCATGATGATCCTGGACAAGAAGTAAGGGACAATCCTTAGACACGGGGTGTTTTGATAGTTCAGAACAAGAAAGGGACCGCCCGAGGGCGGTCCCTTTCCTTGTACATGACGTCAAGAACGAATGTTCTGTCAGTCAGCTACGGACAGCACGGGCGTACCACGGGTGCCACGATGCTGGAAGGTTCCGCCGTAGTTGGCCAGAACGCCGCCAGGCAAGGTGCCGTTGTTGAACGTGGTCACGCTGAAGCCGACCACCGGCAGACCCGGGATTGACTCACCGTCGGCCGACGGTACGGAGTAGCGGCTTCCGAAGTCGAAGCGAATCCAACCGGCCACGAAGTCTTCCAGGCCGACGTTGGTGTAGCTCAACGTTCCGAAATCTCCGGTTCTCAGCGGCTCACCCAGGATTTCCGTCGCGTCCGGCAGCGAATCGTCATCTGCGAAGCGCATGACGTTGGCTTCACGACACAGCTGGAACGGCGTTTCGCGCTCAGGCGGCTCGCCGGGCTGCGGCGGCGGCGGCGGCGACACGTCCGGCGGCGTCAGAACCGGGTCCGGATCGTCCGGCGTCTCCGGGTCAGGTCCTTCTTCCCGGTCCCAGACGCGGAAGCTCAGCACTTCACACGAACCGACCGGCTTCGGGAACTCAAAGCCGTCTTCATCGGTGCGGTCCGGGTCGGCCGACCACAGGTCGGTGAACGGCGGAATCGCAGCGGCCAGAGACGGGTTCGGACCGCCCAGGGCATCGTCGGTGTGATAACGCTTGGTCGGGAACGTGAGGACCCATTCCGTCTGCGCCAGCAGCTCGTCGTCGAGGATGTACTCATTCATCAACGTTTCAACGGTCAGCGCGGCATTCAACGCCAGGTGCGGCGGATCGGCCGGATCCCAGGTGATGGTCTGGACGCTGCCGTCGGTCAGGAAGACGTTGCTCTCGTTGGACGAGCCGGCCGAGCTCAGCGACGGAGCCAGCGAGCCGGGATCCGTGTGAGTGGTGGTGCCGGTCGGCCAGAAGCCGTTGATCGCGGTCGCGTTGTAAGAAAACAGGATGCCGTCCTGCGGGTTGACGATGCTGGCTGCACCGTAGATACCGCCGCTTGCGCCGAGCTCGGTGTCAAAGCCGAAGGTCGGGTCATCGCCATCCGCCCAGGGCAGACCAGCATTTTCGGTCCAGGCCAGAACCGGGATGGTGCAGTCGCGGGGAACGCCGCCGACGTGCTTGACAGCCCACGGAATCACGTCACCCGTCAGGGCTTCAAGGTCCGGCTCGTAGTCGGCGGGCGGCTGCGGCAGCAGCGTGCCCATTTCAATCACTTCGATGTAGCCGGAAGCCGTACGCTCGATTCCCTGAGGTCCGCCGTCCTGGGTACCCAGGAAGTCTTCTTCGCCGTCACCGTTGGTGTCGACCGGCGCCGAAGCGTACTGGAAGTCGAGGAACGCCTGCTCGCCGTCACCGCCGGCGAAGTAGGGAACGGTACAGGTCGTGTCGGAGGTGACGATTTTTGCACCGTCGCCTTCGGCCGTGACAGCACCGGTCCACACGTCGAACGGCGACATGTAGATGTTGAAGTCAAGGACTTCACGCGAGTTCAGCGCTTCGATGAAGCGGATCTTGACGGCCTTGCCACGTTCTGTGGTGTTGACGATCGAGATCAGCGTGTCGTTGCCGCCACGCGCGGTGTAGTAGGGGAACAGCAGGACCTGGCCGAGGCCATCCGGGTTCACGTTGACGGCGTTGGCAACACCGGCCATCCCCGCAACACCCGTCAGACCCGCCAGAACTGCGGTCGTCAAGGAATTTCTTTTCATTACAACACTCCTAAAGTTGTTAGACACAGGGCTCTGTGCAAGCAAGCGCCGTAGGACCATGATTCTCCCAGCCCTTATCGACGCTCGTGATTGTAGGATAAACCACAGGGCGGTGTAAAGCAATCAATTGGCTGAAAACCACCACTGGCCGTCCAGAAGGACCCACTGGTCCTCGATCGTCCGGCTCAGGCGCATGCCGCTCTGGCCGCTGGGTGCTCCGGGAACACGATACTCCAATTCGACCGCGACCCGGCACAATTCTTCCTCGCAGTCGGTTCCCACCACCTCCGCAGCCGTCCAGCGGACCGGCCTCCGGGTCATGTCATGGGCGAAATCCAGTCGCGGCGTGGTCTGGCGGAAGCCGGGCGTGTAGTACTCCCACGCCGCCTCGAAATCCCGCTCGATCATGTGCTCCCAGCGGGCCAGAACGCGCTCTTCCAGGGTCTGCTCGGGCTCGGACGGGCCGCCGCAGGCGCTCAGCACGAGCGCCAGTCCGGCCAACAGGGGCAGGCAAAAGACATTGTTTTTCATGGGTTACTCGGATTCAGTTTGGCTGATTGGCTATTCGATGCGGCCGCCGCGCAGCGGCTGCAGTCCGCGAAACTCGCGGGTCATCTCGTCTGAGACCTCGCGCAGGCGCTCGGTGGACTCGATCACCGACGGGGTGATCAGGACCAGCGTCTCGGTGCGGGTCAGGTCATTGCGGGTCTGGCGGAACAGCGCGCCCAGGCCCGGAATGCGCTGCAGCCCGGGTACCCCGGAGCGTGATTCGGTCTCGTCGTCCTGGATCAGCCCGCCCAGCATGACGGTCTGGCCGGACTGGACGGCCACGTCGGTCTGGATCGAGCGGGTGTTGATGGTCGGGTTGTCGCCCACACCGGGCGCGCCCGGCGAGGAGACTTCCTGGCGAATTTCCAGATAAACCAGGCCGCCGGGATTGACCCGGGGGGTCACATCCAGCGTCACGCCGGTGCTGATGAACTGGACGTTGCCGATGGTGCTGCCGGTGCTGCCCACCGTGCCGCCGATAAAGCTGGTCGACTGAACGGGCAGCTGGCTGCCGACGTTGATATTGGCGCTGGAGTTGTTGCGCACCATCAGCGATGGCGAGGAAATCGTGCGCACGTTGGAAACGGTCTCCAGCGCGTCGATGGTCGCGGCCACGAAGGTCCGGTC
>JAWLFD010000254.1:0-3314 GCA_041685745.1 Wenzhouxiangella sp. | reverse complement strand
ATTCGCGCCTGCCTGGACGACGGCCCGCTGAGTGCGGAGACGACGGTGCGCTCGGTGCTCGGTTTCGAGCAGGCGGTGAGCCTGAGCGCGCTGGCGCTGGACGACTTCGGCGGCGCGTTGGCCCTGGACGGCGCCGCCGAGGCACCGGCGTTCAGCAGGACGCTGGCGATCGAAACCGACGCCGCCGAGGCCGGCGACTACCGCATCCTGATCGAAGGCGCGGCCGTCGATGCGGGCACCATCACCAGCACCCTCGATGTGCAACTGGACGCGCCGCTCGCGATCGCTCCGGCGGCCGTTTCACCGTCGTCGGAGGAACCGGTTTCGATCGCCGCGGGCTTTGCCTGGACCGCGCTGGAAGGCGCCGAGCGCTACCGTATCGAACTGGCCGCCGACCCGGATTTCAACGACGTGCTGGAACACCAAGTGGTCACCGAACCGTCCTGGCAGCCGCCGCAATGGCTGGCGCCCGACCGGCTTTATTTCTGGCGCGTGCGCGGCGAGAACGCGTGCGGTGAAGGCACCGTCTCCGAGACTTTCACGGTCCGGACCGACGCCGGTCCGGTCTCGGCCCTGGCGTTCGTGGCGCCGCCCGACCCGGACGGCGAGGGCGGCTTTGCCGCACCCGTGCAAGTCGAAATCCTCGACGCCGGCGGCGAGCGCATGACCGGCGACGATGAAAGCCTGGTCGAACTCATCCTGGAGCGCGGCCCGGCCGAGGCCAGCCTGACCGGCACCCTGGTTCGCCGCGCCAGCGCCGGGGTGGCGACCTTCGACGACCTGGGCATCAGCTCGGCATTCGACGGCGACTTCGAGTTGCGCGCGCGCTTCGATGCCAGCGAGACCCTGGCCGTGGAAGACTTCAGCCTCGGCACGCTGCAGACGGCATCGCGCCAGTCCGCCGCCGGCCTGGCCACCGCCTCGCCGGTCACCGGCCTGGCCTTTTCCGGCACCGTCAGCGGCATCAGCACCAGCCCCAGTTTCGCTTCCGACCTGCGCCTGGCGATCAGCGCACCCGACGGAACCAGCACCAGCCTGGGCGGGTTCGAGACCGCCTCCGACCGGCCCTGGGCCTTTGACGGCGAGGATTCCGGCAGCGACGGCGCCTACCGCAGCGAGCATCCCACCCTGTTCAGCGACGCCGGTGGCGCCGTCGGCGACGAAGGCTTCTGGCAGTTCGATTTCCGCAACGACTTCTCCGGCGGCGAGCTGATGAGCTGGAGCGCCGTCGAAATCACCCTGGTCAAGCAGCCCATCGACGTCCTCAGCGGAACCATTCCGATCCGGGGAAGCCGAATCTTCCAGGACCGCTTCGAAGCCGACTGACCGCCATGCAAGCCATCGTCGCCGTTGCCACGCTGCTGCTCGGGATTGCCGTCATCCTCGTCGGCAACGGGCTGCTGGGCACCCTGCTGGGGGTGCGCGGCGAGATGGAAGGCTTTTCCAGCGCCATGCTGGGCCTGATCATGGGCGTCTACTTTGCCGGCTACGTGGCCGGTACGCTGATCGTTCCCGGCATGATCCGGCGGGTCGGCCACATTCGCATCTTCACCGCGCTGGCCTCGATTGCCTCCATCGCCACCCTGACCCACGGCCTGGTGGTGCATCCGTTCAGCTGGATGCTGGGCCGGGCGGTGACCGGCTTTTGCATCGTCGGCATGTACATCGCCATCGAGAGCTGGCTCAACAGCCAGACGGCCAACGACAGCCGCGGCAACGTGTTTTCGGCCTACATGACCACCAACCTGATCGGCCTGGCCGTCGGCCAGGTGCTGCTGCTGACCGGCGACGTGGAGACGCTGTTTCTGTTTGCCCTGGCCTCGGTGCTGCTGTCGCTGGGGCTGGTGCCGGTGGCCTTGACCCGGGTGCACGAACCGGTCATCGAGGAGGTCGAACGCCTGGGGCTGCGCAAGCTCTACCAGGTCTCGCCGTCCGGCGTGATCGGCAGCCTGTTTGCCGGCCTCGGCACCGGCGCGCTGTGGGGGCTGGGGCCGGTGTTTGCCAGCGGCATCGGGCTGGGCACGCGCGGGATTGCCGGCTTCATGGGCCTGACCATTCTCGGCGGCATCGTGATGATGTGGCCGGTCGGCAAACTGTCCGATCGCTACGATCGGCGCCTGATCCTGATGTGGGTGTGCCTGGCAACCACGCTGGCCGCGACCGCTGCGCTGCTGCTGACCCGCATCGACGTCGCGTGGGTGGCGCTCGGCGGGTTCCTGTACGGCGCGGTCAGTTTCAGCATCTACTCGCTGTCGGTGGCCCACACCAACGACCACGTCGACTATTCGCAGATGCTCGAGACCACCGCCAGCCTGCAGCTGCTGTGGGGCAGCGGTGCGATCATCGGTCCGATCCTGGCCGGCTTTTTCATGCAGTGGACCGGGCCGATGGCGTTCCTGCCGTTCCTGGCCGTGGCCGCGTTGATCCCGGCCATCTTCACCCGCTACCGGATGCTCGTCAGCGACCCGGTCGCGGCCGAAGAGCAGGCCGATTACGTCGCCCAGCTGGCCACCAGCCCGGTGGCGCTGGAGATGTATCCCGAACAGGAACAGGAGCAGGAACCCGAGACGGAAGAGGAAGCCCCGGAAGACCCGGTGACGGAACCGGGATGACCACGGCGAGCAGGGCGGCAGCCCGGCTCGATCCGATCGCTTGGTCTTACGACAACGGCGCTGGCGGAGCGTCTTCCATCGGCAGCTCGTCCTCGGCCCGCTGTTGCTGCTGACGCTCGAGGGTATCGTCAGCGGCGCCGATCCTGATCCGCCCGCCGAACAGGGTCGTCTGCTGCGGCGGTTTCGGCGGCTTTTCGGGCCGCTGCCGAAACACGTCGGCGACGATACGCAGGGCGATGAAGACCAGCACCAGCAGCCGGCCCGCCTCGTCGGCGGCCAGCGTCCAGGCGCCGAAGATGATCCCCAGGTGCATGGCGTG
The DNA here is from genome assembly GCA_041685745.1 of Wenzhouxiangella sp. Lineage (GTDB taxonomy): Bacteria > Pseudomonadota > Gammaproteobacteria > Xanthomonadales > Wenzhouxiangellaceae > Wenzhouxiangella. The sequence goes on along the minus strand of JAWLFD010000254.1, from coordinate 383 downwards.
GACCGGGTACAGGCTGCGCCGGGCCTGCAGCCGCAGCCAGGCAAACGAGCGCTGCTCCACGTCGGCGACCACCGGCTTGAGCTCCTGCCAGGTCAAAAACACCGAGGATGCCAGCAACACCACCACCCACGGCAGGTCATCGAGCAAGGCCTGGCCGTCGAGCAGGGCGAAGGCGAACGCGAAGACGAACACGCCGTGCACGCCGGTAAAGAACAGCGCCCCGGCGCGATACTCGTCGGGAAAGAAGCGGATCTTGCGGTCGTTGCTCGACACCCCGAGCTGGTTGCGGTAATGCCCGCGCATGCGGGTCGCGGCGTGGTGGCGCCGGATGGCCCGAAGCCACACCACGCCGTTGACCAGGTTCTCGACCCAGTAAAACAACA
>JAWLFD010000253.1:0-3319 GCA_041685745.1 Wenzhouxiangella sp. | reverse complement strand
CCTGCGCCAATGCCGCGATTTGCCCTGGTCGGTCAGGAATCAGGCGCGCATGCACCTGCGCAATGGCGATCGACCGTATGCCTCCACGGCCGACGCGATGAGTTACTGGGTCGAGGTGGAAACCGCCGTCGGTGCCCGATGGAGCCAGACCGGCGCAATCGCGCTGGTGGCGCCTTTCGGCCTGGACGCGCTGATGGCCGGCACCGTCACGATCAATGCAAAACGCCCGAAGCCGGCTGATTTCCGGCGCCGGGTGGCGAGCAAGCGCTGGCTGGAGCTCTGGCCGCAGCTGATCGTCGACGCCTGACCGGCCCGCGGACGCCGTGCACGACGGCTTTGGCCTGCCTGGCGCAGCCCGGACAATTCTGCGTGCTAGGCTGAACGCATGGCCAGTTGCTGGAGACGCATTCAGCCGCCCGGCCCAGGCAGGCTGGAGAACAGACCTTGAGCATCAGCGCGGCATTCGTCCTGCTGGCGGCATTCTTCTGGGGCCTGTCCGGCGGCATCGGCGGCGTCCTGATTGCCGACGGCTGGGATCCGCTGGTCGTGTCCTTTTATCGAGGCGCGATCGGACTGGTGTTCGTCGGGGCCTGGCTGGCTTTGCATCCCCAGGGCAACGGCCTCAAAAATCCCTGGTTGTGGTTCTGGTCGATACTGGCCGGGCTCGGAATTGCCGGGAACTTCAGTTTCTATTTCCTCAGCATCGATCACGGCAGCGTGCCGGTGGCCGCGACCTTGATGTACACCGCGCCGGTGTTCGTCTACCTCATTTCATTCGCGCTCAAGCTCGAGCCGCCCACCGCGCTGAAGTGGCTCGCCGTGGTTCTGGTGACCGTCGGCATCGTGTTGTTGACCGAAGTCCATGACGTCGACGGCGGCAGCGTGACGCGCGTCGCGGTCGGGGCGGGGCTTCTCGCTGCGCTTTCCTACACGCTATTCATCTTCGGGCTGAAATCGGCATCGGTCCACGGGAGTCCGCAGGCCACACTCACGATCGCCTTTGCGGTCCTGGCCCTGCTGCTCGCCTGGCCGGCCGACAACAGCCAGCTGGTGTCGGCCCTGACGACATCCGATTGGCCGCTGTTTGCAGCGCTGGGCGTGCTGGGTGCCGGCCTGTCGTTTGTGCTCTATGACCTGGGCCTGAAATATACGGCCCCCGCGATCGCTGCCGTGATCGCCATGGTCGAGCCGGTCACCGCTTCGTTGTTCAGCGTCGTGGTCCTGGGCGACCGACTGGCCCTCTTGCAGATGCTCGGCATGGTCCTGATCCTGGTCACGGTCACCGCGCTGAGCGTCCATTCGACCGCCGGGCAGCCGGCCCCGGAATAGCAGATGTTCTCGTCGCTGACGCCCGCGCTCTTTTCGTTCTTCCTCGCTGCGGTGGTGATCGTGATCGCCGGCACCCACCTGGCCCGCAACGCGGACGAACTGGCCGACCGCACGGGTCTGGGCGAGGCGATGTTCGGCATCCTGCTGCTGGCCGGCGTCACCTCCCTGCCGGATTTCGCCGCCACCTTGAGCGCGGCGATCGATGCCCGGCCCGATCTGGCCATGAGCAACGTCATGGGCAGCATGGCGGCCAATCTCATGTTCCTCGGCATCGCCGATGCGGTCTATCGAAAGGCCAACCTGGAACACGCCGCAGCCTCGTCGAGCACGCTGATGCAGGCGGCCTTGCTGATCGTGCTGCTGACGCTGCCGCTGCTGGCCATCGCCACGCCGTCGGCGTCGATGTGGGGTCTGCACCCGATCACGCCGGTGGTCATCGGCGCCTACCTGTTTGGGCTGTACCTGATTCGCGGCGCCCAGGACCACCCGATGTGGTTTCCTCGCCGCACCCGGCAGACGGTGCAGGACAAACCGGAAAAGCACGCCCAGGGCGGCCTGACAAGAGCCTGGCTGATTTTCGTTGTCCTGGCGACCGTCACCGCAATTGCCGGCTGGGTCCTGATGGAATCAGCCAAGGTCATCAGCGACCAGACCGGACTGTCCGAGACCGTGGTCGGCGGGGTGTTCACCGCGCTGGTCACCTCCTCGCCCGAACTGGTGACCACGATCGCGGCCGTGCGCGCCGGCGCCCTGACCCTGGCGGTCGCCAATATCTTCGGCACCAACTGCTTCAACATCCTCGTCGTTGCCGCGGCAGACGGGGCTTACCCGGGGGGTTCCATCTACCAGGACTTGAGCCCGGTCCAGATGATCTGGGGGCTGGTCACCATCCTGATGACCGCGATCCTCCTGCTGGGCATGGTGCGGCGGCAGACCTACGGCATCGGCCGCATCGGATTTGAAAGCGCGCTGATCCTGGCGGTCTATCTCCTGGCCCTGGGCATTGCGATGCTGATCGGCTGATGTTTCCGGCATCCCGTCGCGATCTCAGCATCCACCCGGCCGATCCAGCCCTGCAAGCGGCCTCGCGCTCGATCCATTTGCCGGGCGAAAGAATCTGCCTTCTATTCGTGCAGATGGCGGGTTTCCACGCTATCGTGGACAAAACGGCGTGAATGGTGAAAAGGCCATGGCTTTGACTCTGTCCCGTTCCCCGGCCCGAAATCTGCGGGCACTGTTGGGCGATGCCGACATCCGGATCGACGGCGGCCGGCCCTGGGATCTCCAGGTGCACGACGAGCGCCTCTTTCATCGAGTGATGGCCGAGGGATCGCTGGGTGCCGGCATGGCCTACATGGATGGCTGGTGGGATGTCGAGCAGCTCGATGATTTCTTTTGTCGGCTCTTGCGCGCCGGGTTGGACCAAAGGATGCGCAACCTGGCCGTGCTTGGCCAGATCATGGTCAGCCGAATCGCCAACCTGCAAAGCCGCTGGCGCTCGAGGCGGGTCGCCGAGCAGCACTACGACCTCTCGAACCCGCTCTACCAGGCCATGCTGGGCTCGACCATGCAGTACACCTGCGCCTATTACGGACCGGACGGCGCCGAGACGACCCTGGACGAAGCCCAGCGCGCCAAGATGGACCTGGTCGCGCGCAAGCTGCATCTCGAGCCGGGCATGCGCGTGCTGGAGCTGGGCGGTGGATTCGGAGAGCTGGCGCGATTCCTGGCCGACCGGCACGGTTGCGAGGTGGTCAGTTACAACATCAGTCGCCGCCAGGTGGAGTACGCAAGAACGCTGTGCAAAGGCCTGCCGGTCGAGATCTGCCAGCAGGATTACCGCGACGCCGCTGACCGTTCCGACCAGTTCGACCGCGTGGTCAGCGTCGGCCTGATGGAGCACGTCGGCCCGAAGAACTATCGTGGGTTTTTCGAGCTGGTCCGGGATCGTCTGAAACCCGGCGGCCTGGCCCTGATCCACACCATCGGC
>JAWLFD010000252.1:0-3329 GCA_041685745.1 Wenzhouxiangella sp. | reverse complement strand
TCGCTGACGCTGATCCAGGCGGTTGTTCAGCCATAGCGGCAGTTCGATGTTCTCGCGTACCGTCAGGCTGTCGATCAGGTTGAAGTCCTGGAAAACCAGACCGATGTAGCGCGCCCGGAAACGGGTCCGTTCGGGCTCGGCCAGCGTCGAGAGCCGGTGACCGCCGACCTGCACTTGACCGGCGTCGGGCGTGTCCATCCCGGCGGCCAGGTGGAGAAGCGTGGTCTTCCCGGAGCCGGACGAGCCCATGACGGCGACCCGCTCACCCGCCGCCAGTTCCAGGGTCAGATCATCGAGGACCTGCACCGGTCCGGTTGTTCCGAAACGGCGCTGCAGGCCCTGGATGCTCAGGACCGATTCAGCCACCGGCAGTCACTCCGATCAGTCCGCCGATGAGCAGCAGGGCGATGGCGACCAGGCTCACCGCCAGCCGCAGGCGGCGATACCAGCCGGGCATGCGATAGCCGCGCCAGGGCTCGTCGAGCAAAAGATGAATGCCGAACAGCGCGGCAAGCCACAGGCTGGCCCAGGCGATTGGCATGACCAGCGCCGGCCAGGCCAGCAGCACAAGCAGGTTGCTCGCCACCAGCAAGCGCGGCCGGGTTCGCTCACCGAGCAGATGCCGGGCCCATAGCGTTCCGGCCAGAAAGGACAGGATCAGCGTGGCATAGCCGACCAGCATCAGCTCCAGCCAGTGCGGCGTGTCCACCATGCTGACCAGCGCCAGAGCGGCAAAGGGAATGACGCCGCTCCAGGTCAGCGTGCGAGTGGTATTGACAGTGATTGAATCCACGGGTGAACAGGCCTGATTTCAGCGAAACACTCAGGCAGTGTAGCGCTGACGCTTCGACGGCAGGTAAAGGAAGACCCCGACCGGGAGCCGTGGTCGGGGTCTTCGCAACGTATTCGGAACGGAGGGAGGGAGTCAGGGCCTTGGAGGGACCGCTCCGAACACGCCTGAATCTTGCCGCCAGACCGGTGAAACCGTCGTGAACACCGAGCGGGGAACTTTGTCGGGCGCTGAATTTCTCAGCAAAAGCAAGCGCCGGAGACCTGGTGCACGTTTCGCTTGGCTTGGGCGGGTGCGCTGTGGTAGGATTGATACCAACCTTGGTGAAACCACAACGGTTAGGCAAGGTCGCAGGGCGCGAAGCGAGGTACATCACTCCGATATTGTTTGCCCCTCCCGTCTCCGGGAGGGGTTTTTTTTGCCTGCCGACGGTGTATCGGGGCTTGCTGAAGGGCACGCTAGAATGGCGCTGGTCCTCGGCAGAGAGGGCGGCATCCAAGGAGGCGTATCAAGTGTTGCGAGAAAACAACAAACTGCCCGATGTGGTGGACCTCTTCGAGCAGGATCCTGACCGAGGCGCGGACTTCTCCGTCCTGGAGCAAGGCTGGATGCTCGATTATTCGCGGACTCCGCTGGATCGCGCGCAGCGTCAGCAGCTGCTGGACCTGCCCCGACAGGTCGGGTTGCGCTCGGCGCTGGATCGCCTGTTCGAAGGCGCCATCGTCAATCCCTCCGAAGCGCAACCGGCGCAGCACATGCAGTTGCGCGACCCGGATGCCGGTCGCGAACGCCTGGCCGAGCGCGACCGTATGCTGTCGGTGGCTGAACGGCTGCATTCCGGGCAGGCCGGCTTCAGCGACCTGATCCATATCGGGATCGGTGGCTCCGATCTCGGTCCGCGGCTGGTGGCCGACGCGCTGGACGAAGAAGACAGCGCCATTCGCGTGCACTGGCTGTCGACCCTGGACGGGCGACGCTTCGAGCGCCTGCTGGGCCGTCTCGACCCGGCGCGCACCGCCGTGGTCATTGCTTCGAAGTCCTTTTCAACCGAAGAGACATTGACCCAGGCCGCGGCCGTGCGCTGCTGGATGGGAGAGCACTTCGCGCCCGCTGCCTGGGCGACCACCGCCAATGCCGAACGCGCCGTCGCCTTCGGTGTGCGGCCGGAAAACGTTCTGCCCTTTCCGGTCTGGACGGGGGGGCGCTATTCGCTGTGGTCATCGGTCGGCGTCAGCGCGGCTGCAGTCATCGGGTCCGGGCGATTCGAGCAGCTCCTGGCCGGTGCCGCAGCGGCTGATCAGGCGACGCGGCAGTCTGCCAACGCGTCCGGGCTGTCCGTGATGCTGGCGCTGCTGGTCCACTATTTTCGCCGCCAGCTGGCGTTGCCGACCCTGGGCGTGGTGTCCTACGAGCCGCGTCTGGGGCTGCTCGGCGACTACCTGCAGCAGCTGATCATGGAGAGTCTGGGCAAGCGCGTGGACCTGTCGGACCAGCCTGTCGATGAGCCGACCGTGCCGCTGGTCTACGGGGGGCGCGGAACAGACCTGCAGCACTCGATCTTCCAGGCCCTGCACCAGGGAACGGACACGCATCCCCTGCTGCTGGTAGGCACCCTCGGCGACAGCCACGGGCATGTCGAATGGCAGCGCGCCCAGCTGGCCCACCTGCTGGCCCAGGCGGCCGCCTTTGCGCGCGGCCGTCACGACGGCGCGCCGCATCGCCGCCTGCCCGGCAATCGGCCGGTCGGCGTCCTGCTTGCCGAGCGCCTGACGCCGAAAACGCTTGGTTTTCTCCTGGCCAGCTTCGAGCACGCGGTCTACGTCCTCGCAGTCCTTTGGCAGGTCAACGCCTATGATCAGTGGGGCGTCGAGGAAGGCAAGCGTCTGGCGGCCGACATCCGCCGGCGTCTCGACGCGGACATGCCCGGCCTCGAGGACCTGGCCGGCTTTTTCTGATAGCGTACGCAAGACCGTCAGCCGGAACCGGGAACGTTCAGAAGATTTGCAATCGATCCGATCCGTCGCCGGTCTGATTCGACAAGCGGGCGCAAACAGACCCGCCGTTCGACCTTCATCAGAGGCTCGAAGTGAACCCAAACCAAAGACACATTGGAGATTTGATCATGAGTGACAAGAAAATTCTGACTTCCGCCATCGGCACCCTGTCGGCCCTGTCTTTCTCGCTGGGCGCCATTGCTGCCGAGCCGTCGACCGACAACCTGTTCGAGGCAGAATCGCTGGAACGCGGCTTCATGTCGCAGCAGGTCGGTTTCGAAGAAGGCTCGTGCGGCGAAGGCTCGTGCGGCGAAGGCGCGTGTGGTGAAGGTTCGTGCGGCGAAGACAAGGATGAAGACAAGGACGAAGACGACAAGGACGAGGAAGGCGCGTGCGGCGAAGGTGCCTGCGGTGAAGGTAGCTGCGGCGAGGCCTGAGGCCTTTCGGGTTTGATCATGTCTTCGATCGATCACCCGGTGCACGGCGCCGGACTCGGACTGCGGCGGGCCCTGCTGGGCCCGCTGCAGGATGCCGATCTGAGCGAG
>JAWLFD010000251.1:0-3358 GCA_041685745.1 Wenzhouxiangella sp. | reverse complement strand
CTGACGAACTGATCATCGCGCTGATCCTGATGACGCCGTTCCTGCTGATCCCGACCGCGATCGGCTGGTGGCGGGGCCATCCGCGCCTGGGCGCGCTGTTCGCGCTCAACACGCTGGGACTGGTGTTTTTCGGGATTGGCTGGATTCTGGCCCTGATCTGGGCCGCGACCGTGCCCGAGCGCTCCGCGCGCGCCAACTAGACCGCGGCTTTCAGGCTCCGGTCGCGCAATAGACCGATGCGGTCGCGCAGCTCGGCCGCCTGCTCGAACTCGAGGTTCTCGGCGGCCTTGAACATCTCCTTTTCCAGGCGCGCGATCTCGCGCGCGGCCTGCTCGGGCGAGACCACCTCGGCGGCGTAGTCGGCGCGCTTGTCGGCCGCCTTCCGGGTCGGCTTCTTCCGGCCCGGCGCCTGATGGGCGTCGGCCATGATATCGGCGATGTTCTTGACGATGGTCTTCGGCGTGATGCCGTGGGCCTGGTTGTGAGCGACCTGCTTGGCCCTGCGTCGATCGGTTTCCTCGATCGCACGGCGCATGGAGTTGGTCATGTGGTCGGCATAGAGAATCGCGCGGCCGTTGACGTTGCGCGCGGCCCGGCCGATGGTCTGGATCAGCGATCCTTCCGAGCGCAGGAAACCCTCCTTGTCGGCGTCCAGGATGGCGACCAGCGAGACTTCCGGCAGGTCCAGCCCCTCGCGCAGCAGGTTGATCCCGACCAGAACGTCAAAGGCGCCCAGGCGCAGGTCGCGGATGATCTCGACCCGCTCGACCGTGTCGATATCGGAGTGCAGGTAGCGCACGCGCACGTCGTGCTCTGCCAGGTACTCGGTCAGGTTCTCGGCCATGCGCTTGGTCAGGGTGGTGACCAGGACGCGATCGCCCTGCCCGACCCGGTCATGGATCTCGGAGAGCAGGTCGTCGACCTGGCTGGCGACCGGGCGGACGATCACTTCAGGATCCACCAGGCCGGTGGGCCGCACCACCTGCTCGGCGATCACCGGCGAGCGCTCCAGCTCCCAGGCCCGGGGCGTGGCCGAGACCAGGATCATCTGCGGCGCGCGCTGCTCGAACTCCTCGAACTTGAGCGGACGATTGTCCAGCGCCGAGGGCAGGCGAAAACCGAACTCGACCAGGGTTTCCTTCCTCGCCCGGTCGCCGCGGTACATGCCGCCGATCTGCGGAATGGTGACGTGCGATTCGTCGGCGATCAGGATGGCGTCGCGCGGCAGGTAGTCGAACAGGGTCGGCGGCGCCTCGCCGGGCTGGCGACCGGTGAGATGGCGGGAGTAGTTCTCGATGCCCTGGCAGTAGCCCAGCTCCAGCATCATCTCGATGTCGAACTGGGTGCGCTGCTTGATCCGCTGGGCCTCGAGGAGCTTGCCGGCCTGTTCCAGCTGCGGCAGGCGCTCGGCCAGCTCGGCCTTGATCGCCTCGATGGCGTCGAGCACCACCTGGCGCGGCGTCACGTAATGCGTCTTGGGGAAAACGGTGAGTTCATCGAGCTTGTCGCGAATCTCGCCGGTCAGGGGGTCGAAGTAGCTGATGCGTTCGATCTCGTCGTCGAACAGCTCCACCCGCACCGCTTCGATCTCGGAGTCGCCGGGGAAGATGTCGATCACCTCGCCGCGCACCCGGTAGGTGCCGCGCCGGAGCTCGAAGTCGTTGCGGGCGTACTGCATCTCGGCCAGCCGGCGCAGGATTTCGCGCTGGCTCATGCGCTCGCCCGTCACCAGCGGCAGGGTCATCTTCAGGAACGCGCTGGGATCGCCCAGGCCGTAAATCGCCGAAACCGTCGCCACGATCAGGGTATCGCGCCGCTGCAGCAGCGACTTCGTGGCCGACAGCCGCATCTGCTCGATGTGCTCGTTGATCGAGGCATCCTTCTCGATGAAGGTGTCGGTCGAGGGGACGTAGGCCTCGGGCTGGTAATAGTCGTAATAGGAAACGAAGTACTCGACCGCATTGTCGGGAAAAAACGCCTTGAACTCGCCGTAAAGCTGCGCAGCCAGGGTCTTGTTCGGCGCCATGACCAGCGCCGGGCGCTGAACGCGCTCGACCAGGTTGGCCATGGTGAAGGTCTTGCCCGAACCGGTCACCCCCAGCAGGGTCTGGTGGGCGTGGCCGGCCGAAAGGCCTTCGACCAGCTGGCGAATCGCTTCGGGCTGATCGCCCGCGGGCTCGTAGCCCGAGGCCATGCGGAATCGACGGCTCATTGGTCGGTCGGGGAGAGAGGAAACACGCACAACAGTATACTGGTCGCGAATTCCGACACGTATACAGGGAGAAGATCAGTGACCATTCAACTGTCGAAGCGCGTTGCCCAGGTCAAGCCCTCGGCCACCATCGCCATGAGCATGAAAGCCGCCGAGCTGCGCGCCGAGGGCCGGGACATCATTTCGCTGAGCATGGGGGAGCCGGATTTCGACACCCCCGAACACATCCGTACCGCAGCCATCGAAGCGATCAACGAAGGCCAGACCCGCTACACCGCCGTCGACGGCATCCCGGCGCTGAAGCAGGCCGTCATCGCCAAGCTCGCCCGCGACAACCGTCTCGACTACGAAGCATCACAGGTCCTGGTCTCCAACGGCGCCAAGCAGGCCATCTACAACCTGCTCCAGGCCACCATCGACCCGGGCAACGAAGTCATCATTCCCGCGCCCTACTGGGTGTCCTATCCGGACATGGTGCGGCTGGCCGACGGCGAGCCGGTGATCCTGAAGACCACCCCGGACAGCGACTACCTGATCAGCCCCGCCCAGCTGGCCGCATCGATCACCGACCAGACCCGCATGCTCATGCTCAACTCCCCCAGCAACCCGACCGGCCAGGCCTACAGCCGACAGCAGCTGGGCGAACTGGGCGAGGTCCTGCTGGAACATCCGCGCATCCTGATCTGTTCCGACGACATCTACGAACACATCTGGTGGGCCGACGAACCGTTTGCCAGCATCGCCGAGGTCGTGCCGGCCCTGAAAGATCGGCTCATCGTGGTCAACGGTGTGTCCAAGGCCTATGCCATGACCGGCTGGCGCATCGGTTATGCCGCCGGGCCGGCTGCGGTGATCAAGGAAATGCGCAAGGTCCAGGGCCAGAGCACCTCAAACCCCTGCTCCATCAGCCAGGCCGCCGCGGTTGCGGCGCTGGCCGGCGACCAGAGCTGCGTGGCCGAGATGTGCGTTGCCTTCCGCGCGCGTCACGACTGGCTGCAGCCGGCCCTGGATGCCCTGCCCGGCGTTTCCTGTCGACCCGGGAAGGGGGCGTTCTACCTGTTCGCCGACTTCAGCGAAGCGATCGCGGCACTCGGCCTGAACGACGACCTTGCGCTGGCCGAATATCTGCTCGAACACGCCGGGGTG
>JAWLFD010000250.1:0-3367 GCA_041685745.1 Wenzhouxiangella sp. | reverse complement strand
CGATCCGAGCCCGGATGCTGAGCATCCTCGGCCAGGCCATGCACGGCATCGATCGCTGGCGACCTGCGCGCACCGTGCTCGCCGAGGCGTTGCGCGAAACCGAATCCATTCTGGGGGACTCGAGCGACGCGGCGCTGGAGATCAAGCAGATGCTGGCAGAAGCGACCGCATTCGATGGCGATCTGGCCGCGGCGGTCGACCTGCTCGACCAGGCCGCAAGCCAGCATGCCCGCCGGTCGGGTCCCGACAGCAAAGCGGTGGCCGACACCGAATTCCTGCGCGGTTTTCTGCGCACCCACCACGCCATTCCTGGCTCAGACCCGTATCAGGCGGGTCTGGACGATCTGCGCCGCGCATTGTCGATGTACCGACAGTTTTTTGCCGCGCCGCACGAGAAGATCGCACAGGCCACACACGCACTGGGATTCAAGCTGCGCGATCCCGAAGCCGCCATGGATATGGTGCAACAGGGGTTGGAAATGACGCGCAGCCTGCTCGGTCGCGAGCATCCGATCACCGCGATGCGAATGGCCGAACTGGCCTTGTTGATCGACTCGCACGGCGACCCTGCCAAGGCCGCAGAAATCGGCGAAGAGGCCTACGTGATCCACGTCCGGGTACAGGGCGAAACGCACCCGGAGTCGCTGACCATGCTCAACAATCTCGCCAGCTTCCACCGCGAGGGCGGGAACCCGCAACGTGCCGTGGTGCTCTACGAACGATCGCACGAATTGCGCCGCAGGATTCTTCCGGAAGATCACCTGCTGCTGGCTTTTACTGCGCACGGCCTCGGCAACACCTTGCGCAGGATCGGGAGATTCGCCGAATCCGAGCGCTGGCTGCGCGAAGCGCTGCGGTTATGCCTGCTGCACGAATCGCGCAACGAAGCGGTGACCCGAGAGAACCTGGCGAAGACGCTGCGTGCCGCCGGTCGCACGGCCGACGCAATCCGCCAGCAGGAACTGGCAGTGGTTGCGTTCGAAACGCATTACGGTGAAGACTCCCCGGCGACAAGGAATGCGCGGCGGCGCCTCGGTGAACTGCAAGGCAAACCGGAAATCGAAGACAACTGACGGCCCTCGGGCGTCGACACCGCCCGGGCGCACGTGAATTGCCATTGCCTTCGCGCCTGCGCAGGGGTGTTCACAGATTCCCCGGGTCAGAACGGGGAATCCTCGAATCCGTCGGCAAACAGCACGTCGGTCCCCTCGTAGGGCCCCAGGTCGACGACTCCATTGAATATACGCGTCTCGCCGTCCAGATCGACTGCCACACCGGCAACAAAATCGTTGTTGCCCACGTCCCGCACCGGCGAGCCCTGCCGCAAACGAAGATTCCCGGCCAGGCTCGGCGCACCTCCGGGGTTGACTGCATCGCGAAACAGCGGATTGTTGCCTGGGCTCGTGCCGTCGAGATTGTTGCTGCCCGGGAATTCGTCGGCCGGATAACCCTGCAGCAGACTGTTGCTGACCCCGACCACGCTATCGGAGAAGAAATCATCCATGCTCGCCTCCGGGGTGCCGGTGCCGGAGGAATCACGGTTGTTCCAGATGATCGTATTGCGGAAGGTCATGTCGAATGGGCGATCGATACCGCCGCCGCGCAAGGCCGCGCGGTTGCCCGACATGGTCACATTGGTCAACGCCCGCTCCCCGGCGTCGAGGCCGGCCTGGTTATAGATTCCGCCGCCGAGCTCTGCAAGGTTGCCGCTGAACACGACGTTGACCAATTCATAGGGCGTGTCGTTGGTGGACGTGTGCATCCCCCCGCCGCTGTCGCCTGCATGGTTGCCAACGAATACCGTGCTCGACATATCGAGGCTTGACACTACGCTGTTGCTGCCTTCGTAGAACAGACCACCACCCTCGCCGCTGCTGGTGTTCCCCATGAATAAGACGCCGCCAAGAGTGGCCTGAACGTTGAACAGCTCCAGACCGCCCCCAGCCGTCGCCACGTTGTTCTCGAACGCCACATCAGTCAGCGTCACATCGGTGACGACGGAATTCTCGCCCAGGTAGGCACCACCGCCATTGCTCGTCGCACCGTTTCCGTTCGCCGAGAAAATCACGTCGGTCATGACCACAACGTTGTCACCCGACCGCAGTCCGGCCCCCAGCCCTTCGGCATCGTTGTGGCTGAAAGTGACGCGCTCGAGCAGCAGATCGCCACCGAGGCACTCCAGCCCGCCACCGTTTCCGCTGCTGCCGGTACTCACACCGGCACGGCCGTGCCGAACGGTCACATCGCGGAGTTCGAAGGCGGCATCGTCGGCCACGCTGATGACTCGATTGCCCGCGGTGCCGCGATCCGCGGCCGCCTGGATGATCGTGCCGGCGCGCGATTGCCCGCGCATGGACAGCGCCTTGTCCACGGTCAGCGTCTCGGTATAGACCGCGTCAGCAATCTTGATCGTATCCCCGGCCTGCGCCGAATCGATTCCCTGCTGGACGGTTGCACAGGGATTGGCCGAATTCGAACAACTATTACCTGGATCGCTTCCGTTCGCGGCATCGACGAAACGCTCCGCCGCGTTGGCCGATTGCATCGTCATGAGCACCACACTTGCGAAAAGAGCGATCTCCAACTTCCTAGATCCGGTGTGAATTCGCATACCTGTCTCCTTGATTGGGTTTTTGCTCTTGGTCGGGCAAATCACAGGGCCATCACCTGATCTTCTTTTCAGCAATTCGGCCTTTCCGGCAAAAAGTGGACACCCTGATTCCAGCGCTGGCCGAATTGATGCCAGGCACTCTCGATGTCGGCAGCATGCCGCTTGGCAATTGCGTTGCTCCCAGCGCACTCGGCGGATTCGATGAACCCCGGCGCTAAAGTCACAGGTGTCCAGAGGGGCGGCCCATACCGGGACGAAAGATGCGAGAACCGACAGGCCCGGCCAACCGGTTGCCGGATTCGGATTTAACGGCTCAGCACGATCCGGCGGCCCGTGCCCTGATGTTCGATACGGATTAGGGCGGTGGCCGCCGGCAGCCGGGCGCCGGCCCGCTCGGGCCATTCGACCAGCAGCACGCTGTGTTCGCCCAGCAGGTCTTCGAGCCCGATGAAGTCGAGTTCCTCGGGCTCACCCAGGCGGTAAAGGTCGAGGTGATGAATCTCGAGTCCGGCGATCTTGTACGACTCGACCAGCCCGTAGCTGGGGCTCTTGACCCGACCCTGGAAACCCAGTCCGCGCAGCATGCCGCGCACCAGCGTGGTCTTGCCGGCGCCGAGATCGCCGGACAGCATGATCACCTGCCCGCCCTGGAGCTCTCGCGCCAGGCGCGCGCCCAGCGCCATCATCTCGGTCTCGCCCTCGGCCTCGAATTCGCACACTGAATCACCGCTCACGGCAAAACGCGCACCAGTGCGG
>JAWLFD010000034.1:0-13953 GCA_041685745.1 Wenzhouxiangella sp. | reverse complement strand
TTCGCGATCCAGCTCGAAGACGGCCGTGATTTGATGCTGGCGCGGCTGCGCAACGACGACGGCAGCGACTCCGCGTGGTCCTACGGCCTGCTGGTCGCGTCCGATGGCAGCAGCCGGTACCTGAACGCCGAGGATTACACCGCCGTTGTCGAACGTCGCTGGCCTGACGCCAGAGGCAACCGCTGGCCGGTGGAGTGGCGCATCGAGATTCCCTCGGCCAACCTGGACATTCGCACCCGCGCCGTGTTCGACGACCAGCACTGGCAGCAGTCGGTCGACTACTGGGAGGGCATGATCGACATCCACGACCGGGCCAGCGGCGAGCGCATCGGCCGCGGCTACCTGGAACTGAGCGGCTACGGCGAGGGTTGACGCGGTCCGGGTCGGCCGGAAAGAACGTCAGGGCTGCGTGTAGACGCTGCCCTCGCGCATGACGAAGCGCACATCCATCAGCGCAGCGACGTCTGCGAGCGGGTCGCCTGCAACCGCGATCACGTCGGCCAGATAGCCGGACCGGATCCTTCCGAGATCGTCCTGTCTGCCCAGCAGCTCGGCCGCGCGCAGGGTCGCCGAACGCACGGCATCGGCCGAAGACATGCCGGCCTCGACCATGTACTGAAACTCCAGCGCGTTGTCGCCGTGCGGGCAAACGCCGCAGTCGGTGCCGAAGGCGATGCGCACGCCGGCGGCGTGCGCGCGACCGAAGGTTTCCTGGATCAGGGGTCCGATCTCGGCCGCCTTGGCCGCGACCACCGGCGGAAAATAGCCGTCCACGACCGCCATCCTGGCAACGAAACGCCCCGCGGACACGGTCGGCACGTACCAGGTCTGGTGCTCGATCATCAAGTCGATGGTCTCATCGTCCATGTAGGTGCCATGCTCGATGGAATGGACGCCGCCGCGAATGGCGCGCTGCATGCCCTCCGTGCCGTGGGCGTGGGTGGCCACGTGCATGTCGTAATCGGCTGCGGTGCGCACGATCTCGACCACTTCGGCCTCGGTGAACTGCGGGTTCTGCCCGCTGCGAGCCACGCTCAGGACTCCGCCGGTCGCGGTGATCTTGATCAGGTCGGCGCCGTCCTTGTAGCGCTGACGCACGGCCTTGCGGGCATCATCCAGGCCGTTGACCACGCCTTCGCGCGGTCCGGGATCGCCCATCAGGTCACGCCGATAGCCGTTGGTCGGATCGGCATGACCGCCGGTAGTCGCCAGCGACTTGGCTGCGGTCACGATGCGCGGGCCAGGTACCATGCCGGCATCGATGGCGTCGCGCAGGGCAATGCTGGCGTTGAAGGAATCGCCCAGATCGCGAATGGTGGTAAAGCCGGCCTCGAGCGTGACCCTGGCAAAGTGGGCCCCCCGCAGCGCGACGTCGGCCTCGTTGGAGGTAAAGCGGCGAAGGTAGCTGTCCGGCGAAGACTGGCTGGTGATGTGGGTGTGCATGTCCATCAGGCCGGGCAGGCAGGTCAGTTCGGACAGGTCCAGCACTTCGGCATCGGCCGGGGCCTGCGGCGCGCCGGACCGGACGGCGCTGATGCTGCCCTCGGCGACAACGACGGTGTGGGCGCCCAGCACGCGGCCCTCGTCGACATCGACCAGCGCTCCGCAGCGCAGCCAGACCTCGTCGGCCAGCACCGAGCCGGCCGGCAGCAGGACCATCAGTAACATCAACCATCTTTTCAGCATCGGGGCTTCCTTGGAAACAGCGAACCAGGGGGACAGAAGTCTAGCGCATCAAGACAGCCAGCCGGCAATCAGCAGCAGGCTCAGCACCACCAGCCAGATCATCAGCATGCGCCAGACCATGTGGTGACCGGTGGTCACCCCGTCGACGAACGACCCGGCCGGATCGATCATGCATCTGGCCACCTCGTCGAGAACACCCTCGCGGATCGACCAGACCGAACGCCCGCCGGTGTGCGCCCGCCAGGCCTGGCGGACCCGATCGAGATCGCCGCCCAGGCCGGCGCTGATCAGCATCAGGGCCAGGACCGGCCAGTCCAGAATGGCCCGCAGACGCAGCAGCCAGGCCGACTGCCCGGGAGAAAGACCCGGCAGGTGCAGGCTCAGCCGGGTCAGACGATAGAGCAAAGCGCCGGCGATACCGAGCACGACGAACCAGAACAGAATCCCGAACCAGCGCGCCTGGGCCGCGTGGAAAACCGCGGCGGCGGCATCACCGGCCCCGGCGTCGCGCGGAATTCGCATCAGGCGACGCGCCTTGAGATGGCGCGGGTCGCTGCCGCCGACCAGCAGCGACTGCACATCGCGGTCCAGATCGCGCGGGCCCAGGGTATAGACGAACACCAGAAGGGCCAGCACGAACCAGCCCGGAGCGCCGAAAAACGCCACCACCAGGGTGCTGGCGCCCAGCGAAAAGACCAGCGAGATGACGATCACGGCGACCAGCGGCTCCCAGTCGCGGCCAGCGGGCCGACTTCGAACTCGGCCCATGATCGACCCAAACCAGCCGAAGCTTCTCCAGCGCGCCAGTGGACGGACCAGGTGGCTGAGCAACAGGCCCAGCAGGACGATCAGGATGGTCACGACAGCCGTATCGGCAGCGCCGGCGCACAGCGCGGGATGCGACCCCCGCCGTCCACGAAATCAGGCGATCCCGAACGAAGAACCGCAGCCGCAGGTGGTCGCTGCATTGGGATTGCGAATGACGAAGCGCGCGCCCTGCAGGCTCTCGCTGTAGTCGATTTCAGCACCCTCGAGATACTGGAAACTCAGTGGGTCGACGACCAGCGTGACGTCGTTGCGGGTGACCGCCACGTCGCCTTCGTCGACCGCTTCATCGAAGGTAAATCCGTACTGAAAACCGGAGCAGCCACCTCCGGTGATGTAGACCCGAAGATTGAGCGCCGGATTGGCCTCCTCGAGAATCAGTTCCCGGACCTTGGCCGCCGCGGCCTCGGTGAAAACGAGCGGTGGTGCTTCGATGGTCATGCTGATGATCTGCGCCTATTGGGTACCGAATCTGTCCTCAATATACCACCGCGGCTGAGGCAAAAAAAAGCGGCCGTCTTCTGGCCGCTTCAATCGTGATGCCCCAAACCGGATGAGTCGCGCACTTGTCAATATCAGCAATCCATGATGTTGGATTTTCATGAATTTTTCGTAATGTGCGGATCATTTATACCGCGTCCGGTCCGGCAGCGTCAAGTTGTATTCCCCTCTCGCTTGCCGGAGAATGCGCGCCTGACGATCCACCTGCCGATCCACGGGAGCTCACCATGCGCTGGCTTGAAGCGTTCCACATCATCTTCGTCGTGACCTGGTTTGCCGGGCTGTTCTATCTACCCCGCCTGTTCGTCTACGCAGCCGAAAACCCGACCCCGCCGACCATCGATCTGCTCAAGATCATGCAGCGGCGATTGCTCATGATCACCCACATCGGCGGCGCCACGGCCGTGGTGCTCGGCCTGACCCTGCTGATCGCCGAGCCCTGGCACCTGGCCTCCGGCGGCTGGATGCACGTCAAGCTGGCCCTGGTGGCCGGCCTGGTCGGCTACCACCTCTGGTGCTCGCGCCTGGTCGGCGTTTTCGCGCGCGACGGCAACCGCCACAGCTCGCGCTGGTACCGCCTGTTCAACGAGGTGCCGGCGCTGTTCCTGGTGCTGGTCGTGATTCTGGTGGTGGTCAAGCCGTTCTAGCAGCCCGCCAACCTGCTTCAGGCAGGGCCGCGAGCAATCAGGTCGCGGGCCATGTAAAGGGCGGCGATGCTTCGGCCCTCGCTGCAGTCGTCGCGCTGCACCAGGCTGACCAGGTCGTCCATCGACCAGGTCACCACCTGCAGTTCCTCCGGCTCGTCGCCCGGCAGACGCGACGGATAGAGATCTCTGGCCAGCACCACTTCGGTGGAATGGGTCATGTAGCCGGGCGCCATGGTCAAGGCGCCGAGACTGGTCAGTTCGCGGGCGCCGAATCCGCACTCTTCCTGCAATTCACGGTTGGCGCCTTCGATCGCCGCTTCTCCCGGCTCCAGTCGACCCTTGGGCAGGCACAGCTCGTAGCGATGGAATCCGCAGGCGTATTCGCGTATCAGGAGAACGTGGTCCGGGTCCGGCATGGCCACGATGATCACCCCGCCCAGGCCGCGGCTGACGAGGCGCTCGTAGGTGCGGCATTCGCCGTTGGAAAATTCCAGGTCGATCTGCTCGACCGTGAACAGGTTGGCCGGCCGGCGCTCGCGTCGAGCATGAATGACCGGCAGGGGACGGTCGGATTCAAGCGTCATGGAACAAGGATAACAGCTGGCCATGCAGGCTCGGGCCGGCGGCCAGAATGGAGGTCGTTTCCAGGTCGATCGGCCGGCCCTGCAGATCCGTCACCCGCGCCCCGGCCTGGCGGCAGATCACGGTGAGCGCGGCAATGTCGAGGATGTTGACGTCGCTTTCGATGACCGCGTCCTGGCCACCGTCGGCCAGCCGATGGTAGGAATAGAAGTCGCCGTAACCGCGGCTGCGGGCGGCACGGGCCACCAGCTGTCCGGCCACGCCCCAGCCCGCTCCGCCGGCAAGGCTGCGCAGGTTGCCAAACGACAGGTCGGCATCCTCGATGCGGCTCACCGTCCGAACCCGGGCCGGTCGATCGTTGACCAACGCCGCTCCGTCGGCCAGCGCCCACGCCGTCTCGCCGAAGGCCGGTGCCGACGACACGCCCAGAACCAGCTCGCCATCGATCATCAGGGCAATCTGCACCGACCAGAACGGCAGACCGCGAATGAAGCTGCGGGTCCCGTCGATCGGATCGATCAACCACAGCAGACGGCTGTCGCCGTGGCGGCCGTATTCCTCGCCGAAAACGGCATGGTCAGGAAACGAGCGCTGAAGAATCTCGCGGATGGCGGCCTCGCACTGGCGATCCGCGACCGTGACCGGACTGGCATCGGACTTGCGCTCGACGGCCAGGTTCGAACTGCGGAAATGACTCATCGCGATGCGGTCGGCGGCCGCTGCCGCCTCCCGTGCGACCGCGAGGGCATGGTCCAGATCAACCAGTTGGGACGTTGCTTCAGGCATGGATTCAAGTGTAACGGATGGCCGGCTCGAGGCGGGCTCCAGGCATCGGCCCCTGCTACTCCCTCGGCTAAAGACCGCTGCGACCGGCGACCAGCAGCCGGACCTGGCCGTCTGGCTGAAGCTGGCCCAATTCGGCCAGCGCTGCAGCCAGTCGCGGCCGACCGCCGGCCGCTCGCAGCCACAGGTCAGCCTCGTAGCGCGCGTTCGTCAGTTCGATGGACCCGCGAACCTGAATCGGGGCCGGACGCAGCGAGCGGACCCGAACGCGCAGACGGTCTTCGGCCTCCTCGACGAACAGTTCGATTTCTCCGAGAGACTCCTGAATCGCACCGGTCAGGCCAGCCTGGCGCCAGACCGCACTGCCCTGCGCCCGCGGCGCGGCCCCGTCGGCAATCACGACATCGGCGAGGTCCAGATGCAGCGAACCGACCGGCCGGGCAATCTCCAGCCAGTGGACCAGGTCCAGCCGCTCCAGATCCAGACGTCCGCGCAGCTGCGGCAAAACGGCTGCCGCGCCCGGCCGCCAGCGGCCTTCCAGCGCCGTCTGACCACCGCTGGCCCGCCAATGCCAGTCCCGGCCGCCGCGCCAGCGCCAGCTCAGGGCCAGCGGCTGCCAGCCGGGCTGCCGCCACTCGGCGCTGCCCGACCAGATCGAACCCCGCACCTGCGTGACGCCGGCCGGCAGACCCAGGCCAGGCGCCAGCAGCGCTGCCGGCAGGGTCGCGATGACCAGGACCAGAATCAGGATGGCCGACAGCAGCCAGGCCGGTTTACCCATCGGCAACCAGGGTCACCCGAACGTTGACCTGCCCAGCCGCCGCGCCGCGCTCCAGGTCCAGTTGCCCGACCGCGACCGGATGGCCGGCCGCGAGCTGCTCCAGCCACTGCATGGTGGCCAGGAACTGGGCACCTTCCAGCCACACCCGGACCCGGTCTTCCCCGGTCGGCTCGATTCTCGACAGGGCGCCGGCCAGCCCGGCCGCGCGCGCGGTTTCGTCGGCCAGGCCCAGCAGCGAACGAGGCGCTTCGTCCCGGCTGCGGTCGGCGCGGCGACGCAGTTCGGTCGCCAGGGGCGCGACCGCGTCCAGCCAACTCAGCAGGGCCTGTTGCGCGGCGACCCTTTCGCGGCGCTGCTCACGCACCTCGGCCAGCGGCTCCCACAGGCCGACGAACAGCACGGCGCCGATGAGCGTCAGGGCCGCCAGGACGGCCAGTACCCGCTGACGCGCATCGAGCCGGCCCCAGAATTCGGTCATCGGGCGGCTCCCTCGACCCGGACGCGGCCGCTGGCGCCGTCGTCGCCGAGACTCGCCGACTGCACGCTGGCGACCAGGTCCAGCGCGCGCAGACGTTGCTCGAACTCGTCGAGCGCAGCCACGTCGGGCGCCTCGACGTCGAGTTCGAGGCGTTCATCGCGATAACTCAGCCCGCGCAGGACGATCCCCGATTGACCGGCCAATACCGGGCTGACGCGGTACATCAGATCGAGCAGTCCGGCAGACTGGCCGAAGCGCAGCCGGGCCAGTTCCCGTTCGGCCAGCTCACGATGGCGACCGGCCGGGCGCAGGCCCGGAAAGGCTGAGGCAAAGCGCTCCTCGATCGCCTCCTGGAGATTCGCGCTGCGCGCTTGAAGCGAGCGGTTTTCCAGGCCCAGCGCCGCCAGCGCCAGGACCACGACCGCCCCGGCCAGGGCAGCGGCGGTCCGCCAGTGACGACCCGCGGTTCGGGTCGAACTCGGCGTCCAGCGTCCGGCCAGCAGATTGACCGGCGCCGAGCGCAGACCTTTGGCCAGAATGGCCATCAGCCCCTCCCCGGCCGGCGCCTGAACCCGCTCGGCCAGGGCGCTCGGCACTGGCCCTGCATACCAGCGCCACTCGGCCTCCGGGCCGACCGCCGGTTCGAGCAGATCGGCCACCAGTCCGGCATCCAGGCGCCCGAACTCCCATTCCCCCCAGCGGACCATCACGTCCTCGTCGTCCTGCCCGGCCAGGCTGACCTCGCCCGGGGACCAGGGCAGGCAGAGCGCGTCGGGGCAGACCTGCTCGACGGCCTGGCCGGCCAGCGGCTGGAGCAGCGATTCCATCTCGGCATGCGAGATCACCACGCAGCGCAGTCGACCCTGGTCATCGCGCCCGGCGGCCACGACGTGTTCTTCTTCGGCCGATCCGGCCAGGTGCTCCTCGGCCGCCCAGCGCAGCGCCTGCTGCAGCCGGGCCGCGGACATCTCGGGCAGATCCAGGCTCAGGGGCGTGCAGCGGCCGGCATCGCACAGGACGTGCACCGGCAGCCCCGACGGCCAGTCCGGCCGGTCCGGGGCGCAGGTCCCGCTGGATGCCAGGCGACCCGATGCATCCGCCACGGCCCAGCGCCAGCGCCTGCCGACGGCATGAACAAGCAACCTGGATGGACCGCTGCGGGCCATGCAATTACCCCGTTAGAACCACGAATGAAGGGTCGGTCAGGGCAGTCCCTGACTGACGTAGCGGAAATCATAACCCGGGCCGTCCAGCGCCATCAGCCGGAAGAAATCACGCTCGATGCCGTCCAGCACCACCCGCGCCTGGGCCAGGTACCACTGGCTGGCGACGGTGAGCTCGCGCTCGCTGTCCGGGCTCAGCCGCCCGGTCAGCAGCGGATGGGAGGCCAGCTGACCCGGGTCGCTGAACGGACCGTCGGCGAGCACGCGCCGGGCCGACTCCACGTCCACCCCGTCGATCAGACTCGACAGCACTTCGGGCGTGGTGGTGTTGACGTTGACCCGCAGCCGCCGGTCCGGCAGGACGGTCACGTGCGGCAGCAGGGCGTCGTAGACCGCAGCATCGACGCTGCGCAGCCAGCGCAGCTCACTGACGTGGGCCAGCGGCAGCCCGGCCATGCGGTAGGCCGGCTGCTGGGCGGCGTACCAGAAGTCGCCGACACTGCCGGAGCGGATCGCAGCGTCGCCCTCGATCCAGTCGGCCAGTTCGGCGGCCACCGAGCGCGGCTGACCGAGCACGTCGAGCAGGCGTTCCAGTTGCGTCTCGGCACGCCGGGCCAGCGCGGTCTCCTGGCTGGCCAGCGCATTGAGGTTGAAGCGCCCCTGCTGATCGCGCAGGCGGCCCTGGACCTGCCCTCCGGGCACCTGGTAGGGCGGCGTCCAGACACCGTCGGCGAGCGCGGCCTCCAGGCCCTCGGCGCGGGCCCGGGCCATCATTCGCTGGACCAGGGCTTCCATCGCCAGCGCGTACTGGTGCGACCGCTCACCGGCGATCAGCGCCGCGGTCCGCGCTGTGGCGCGCTGGGCGCGCTCGAGCAGGCCGACCGCCAGCACGGTGGCCAGCGCCACCGCCACCAGGGCGATCAGCAGGGCGCTGCCGCGCTGTCGATATCGCCGAGCCGTCACAGCACCACGATCCGTTCGATGTCCCCGAAGCGCGCCGTGCGCAGACGGTAACGCACGGCCGAAGGCAGCGCCGCCGGCGCGCCCTCCGGCGGCCACTGATCCAGCCAGCGACCCTCGACACTGCGGTATTCCAGCTCGAATCCGCCGACGGCGTCGAGCATCGTCTCGGTCTGTTGGGCGCGGCCGCCGACCGGGTCGGTCACCAGCTCGAACTCGCGCTCCAGGACCTCGTCCCGTTGTCGCCAGCCGAATCGCTGCAGCTGGCTGCGGCGCTGGTCGCCGGGGTTGGTCCAGCCGGCCCGCGTGGCCTCGAAGCGATCGCGCAGGCCTTCCAGGGCCGGGGCCAGGCTGTCGTCGGCCCGGCGCACCGGTCGGCTGACCAGCTGGCGCAGATCGGATTCCAGCCGGACCACGGCCAGCTGCAGCCCGGCCAGTTCTTCACTGCGTTCGCGCTGGACGAAGGCCGCCTCCGACAGCGCCGACAGGGCCAGATAGACGCTGCCGGCGAGGATGGCGAACACGCTGACGGCGATCAGCACCTCGATCAGCGTGTAGCCGCGGTTGCCGCGGGCTGCGTTCATCGCGCCAGAAAACCGGTGTGGGTCAGCACCGGCGTCGCCGACACCGACTCGCGATACACCGCCACGTCCACCCGCAGCAGTTGTTCACCGGGTGCGGGCTGGATCAGCGCCTGCCAGACCCAGTCGCGCTCGCCCATGCGGCGCTGGCCCTGGCGCCGGCCGGGCGCGCTGACGCCCTCCAGACGTATCTCGGCCACCACGTTATCGGCCACCCAGAGCGCCAGGGTGCGCTCTTCCAGCGCCGCCTGGGCATTGAGTGCCTGCGATCCGGCCCGGGCCAGCGCCGCCAGCGCCACCGCCACGATCACCAGGGCCACCAGCACTTCGAGCAGGGTGAATCCGGCCCATCGGACCCGGTGACGGCCGCCGATTACAGGAAAATCGAACACCGCCAGCCTCAGCCGGTGCGCAGCCGCTGCTGCCCGGTGCCGGAGACCGTCAGCCGCGCGCGTTGCTCGCCCGCCCCCAGCTCCAGTTCAAACGGCGTCACCTCGCCGAGCGGCTGGCACCGGATCTGCGGCAGATCGATTTCGTCTTCCAGCCGCTGGTGACGACCTTCCACGACCAGCCCGGGCTCGATCTCACCCCTCCAGGCGCGCGCTCGATTGATCCCCGAAGAGGGCAGTTCGACCCAGCCTGCCGAGCCGGCCTGCCAGAAATCGAAGCCCGCCGGCGTCACCCGGATGCCGCGCGGACGCGACTGGAACAGCGCCTGCTCGCACTGCAGCTCCAGCAAGGCCGCCATGCGCGCCAGCTGGCGCTCGGGATCATCCGGCGAAGACCAGCGCCCCAGGCCCAGCACGACCAGCCCGGCGAGGACCGCGCCAATGGTGACCACGACCAGCAATTCGATCAGGGTGAATCCCTGGACCCCGGCTTTCATTCATCGCCCCAGTTACCGATCTCCGCATTGATGCCCTCGCCGCCCGACATGCCGTTGGCGCCGAAGGTCCAGACGTCGAATTCCCCGCGCACCCCGGGATAGAGATACTGGTAGTCGCGGCCCCAGGGATCGCGCGGGACCCGGTCGAGGTAGCCGCCGGGGCGCCAGTTGGGCGCTTCGGGCCGGCCGGACGGCTCGCGGACCAGCGCCTCCAGACCCTGCTCGGTCGACGGATAGACAAAGTTGTCGAGGCGATACATGTTCAGCGCGGTCACCAGCGCCTGAATGTCCTGCTTGGCCTTGGTCACCCGCGCCCGGTCCGGCTCGTCCATCACGCGCGGCACCACGATGGCGGCGAGGATGCCGATGATGACCACGACCACGAGGATTTCGATCAGGGAAAAACCGCGCACCGGATACGCACGGCCGACGGCGGAATCAGACTGCATTGGCGTACACTCCCGACTCGAAAAGGTTTTCTGGCGACAGGGTCTACATCATACGCGCATGAAGATTCCGGGCAATCTCCCTAAGACCCGCCGGGGCTGATGCGAACCACCCGTATCCATCTCGATCAGCCGCTCGCCGCGGACACGGACGTGTTGCTGCCGCCCGCGGCCGCGCGTCACCTGGTGCGCGTGCTGCGACTGCGCGCCGGCGCCCGGATTCGGGTCTTCAACGGTGACGGACGGGAATTCCCGGCCGAGATCATCGAGACCGGGACGCGCCAGAACTGCCGGATTCGTCTCGGACAGGCCGAGCGACCGGACGTCGAATCGTCGATCGCGGTCACCCTGGTCCAGGCTGTCGGCCGCGGCGAGCGCATGGACTGGTGCATCCAGAAATCCACCGAGCTCGGGGTGGTCCGCATTCAGCCGCTCCTGACCGAGCGCACCGAAGTGCGGCTGGACGCGCAGCGCGCCGAACGGCGGCAGGCGCACTGGCAGCAGGTCGCGGTCGCTGCCGCCGAGCAGAGCCGAAGAGTGCGCGTTCCGCGCATCGATTCACCGATCCCGGTGCAGGACCTTCAAGCCGGGCCGGGCCTGAACCTGGTGCTGCATCCGCACGGGTCGCATCACCCGGCCGACCTGGGCGCGCCGGCAGAAGGCCTGTGCAGCGTGGTCATCGGCCCGGAGGGGGGCTTGAGCGACAGCGAAATCGGCGGCCTGGAACGGCGCGGCTACCAGGGGCTTCGCCTGGGCGCGCGCATTCTGCGCACCGAGACCGCCGGCCCGGCCGTCCTCGCCCTGCTCCAGGCGCGCTTCGGGGACTGGTCGTGAACACGCAAGGCTGGATCAGCGTGCAGGTCACGGTCGAGGCCGAAGACATCGACAAGACCGAACAGACGCTGGACGATCTCGGCGCGGTGGCTCTGACCCTGCTGGATGCCGCCGACCACCCGCTGCACGAACCCGGCCCGGGCGAAACGCCGATCTGGCCAAGGGTTGTGGTCCAGGCCCTGTTGCCCGCCGAAACGTCGGTCGCGACAGTCACCGAAGCCCTGGTCCAGGCGGGCCTGATCGATGCAGCCACAGCCTTGGAATGGTCCGAACTGGCCGATCGCGACTGGACCCGGGCGTGGATGGACCGCTACCGGCCGATGCAGTTTGGTCAAGGCCTGTGGATCTGCCCCAGCCACGTCGAGCCGGACCCCGAATGGCCGCTGGTGATCAAGCTGGACCCGGGGCTGGCCTTCGGCAGCGGCACCCATCCGACCACGGCGCTGTGCCTGGAATGGATCGCGGCGCTGGCACCGGGGGACATCGGGCGGGTCATCGATTTCGGCTGCGGCTCCGGCGTGCTGGCTATCGCCGCGGCGCTCAAGGGCGCGCGCGAGGTAATCGCGATCGACCACGATCCGCAGGCGCTGAGCGCCACCCTCGACAATGCCCGCCGCAACGGCGTGGCAGACCGGATCACGGCGATCGCTCCGGTGTCTCTGAACGATCTCATGCCCGCCGGCGAGACCGCGCAGCTGGTCGTGGCCAACATCCTCGCCGGCCCGCTGATCGAGCTGGCCACCACGCTGACCGACAGGGTCGCGCCAGACACCGCACTGGTGCTGTCGGGCATTCTTCCCGAACAGGCCGAGGCCGTGGCCGCGGCCTACCGCGATCTGGATCCGGAGCCGCTGGTGAGCGAGCGCGACGGCTGGATCCGGATCGTTTGCCGACGATCCGGCAAGCGCTGCTGACGTCGCGCCCACTCCGGACCACCGCAGGATTTGCCCTTGGCTCACAATGTTTCTACAATTGGGCGGCTATGCGGGGCTCCAATCGAGTCGGCCGCCCGGGGTTCCACCACACAATCCAACTACCTGCCTGATTTCTGGGAGAAAAAATGAATCAGTTAATGATCCCCCCCATTCTCGGGGTTGTCGGCCTGATCGTCGCCTTCATCCTCTATCGCATCGTCATGAGCTACCCGGTCATGGAGGGCAAGCCGGCCAAGATCGCCGAGCTGATCCAGCAGGGCGCGCTGGCGTTCATGCGGCGCGAGTTGATCCTGATCGGACTTTCCGTCGCCGTCATCTTCGTCGCCCTGTCGTTCTCCGGGCTGGGCATCCAGACGGGCATCTCCTTCCTGGTCGGCGCGGTCGCTTCAGCCCTGGCCGGCTTCCTTGGCATGATCGCCGCGACCCGCGCCAACGTCCGCACCACCTCGGCGGCGCATGAATTCGGGCAGGCCAAGGCCCTCACGGTCGCCTTCTACGGCGGCTCGGTCATGGGCATGGTGCTGGCCTCGCTGGGGCTGGTCGGTCTGGGCTCGCTCTACCTGATCTTCGGCACCGATCCGGAGACCGCGCACAACATCCACGGCTTCGGCATGGGCGCCGGCGTGGTCGCGCTGTTCTATCGCGTCGGCGGCGGCATCTTCACCAAGGCCGCCGACGTCGGCGCCGACCTGGTCGGCAAGGTCGAGGCCGGCATCCCCGAAGACGACCCGCGCAACCCGGGCGTAATCGCCGACAACGTCGGTGACAACGTCGGCGACGTCGCCGGCATGGGCTCGGACATCTTCGAGTCCTACTGCGGCGCGATGATCGCGACGGTGGCGCTGGCGACCGTCATGGTCCAGCAGTCGGCCACCGGTTTCGTCGAAGGCCTGGGCGAAGGCTCGGCGCTGATGAGCCTGCCCCTGCTGCTGTCTTCGCTGGGCCTGGTGTGCTCCATCCTGGCCATCCTCGTGGTGCGCTCCTCGTCGAGCAGGAGCCCGGAAGTGGCGCTGCGCCTGGGCACCATGTCGGCCGCCATCGGCTTCGTGATCCTGGCCTTCTTCCTGATCCGCTTCGTCGGTGTGGATACCGGGGTCTGGTTTGCCGCCCTGGCCGGCGCCGTCGGCGGCGTCATCATCGGGCTGTCGACCGAGTACTACACCGCCGGCAAGCCGGTCCGCGAGATCGCCCGCGCCGGTGAGACCGGCTCGGCCACGGTCATCATCGCCGGCCTGGCCACCGGCATGCAGTCGGTGGTCATCCCGATCCTGACCATCTGCACCATGATCTTCATCGCCAACGCCAACGCCGAGCTCTACGGCGTCGGTATCGCCGCCGTATCCATGCTCGCCACGGTCGGCATGACCATGGCCATCGACGCCTACGGCCCGGTCGCCGACAACGCCGGCGGCATTGCCGAAATGGCCGGCCTGGGCGAAGAAACCCGCAAGATCACCGACTCGCTCGACGAGCTGGGCAACACCACCGCCGCGATCGGCAAGGGTTTTGCCATCGGTGCCGCCGCGCTGGCCGCCCTGACCATCATCTCGGCCTACATCGCCGAGGTCACCCATCGCATTCCGGATTTCACCCTGGAAATCTCGGACCCGAACGTGCTGATCGGGATGTTCATCGGCGGGGTGTTCCCGTTCCTGGTGGCCGCCATCACCATGACCGCGGTCGGCAACGCCGCGTTCGAAATGATCCAGGAAATCCGGCGCCAGTTCCGCGAAATCCCCGGTCTGCTCGAAGGCACGGCCGAACCGGATGCCGCGCGCTGCGTCGATATCGCCACCACCTCGGCGATCAAGCGCATGATGCTGCCGGCCTCGCTGGCCGTGCTCGGCCCGGTCGTGGTCGGCTTC
>JAWLFD010000249.1:0-3374 GCA_041685745.1 Wenzhouxiangella sp. | reverse complement strand
GTCGAGCACGCCGCAGCCCTGCGCCAGAAAGGCGTGGACCGGATCGTCTGCATGGCCGTCAATGATGTTTTCGTGATGGATGCCTGGGGCAAGGCCGGTGGCGTGGGCGACGACATCACGATGGCGGCTGACGGCAACGGCGCGTTCGCCGGGGCACTGGGACTGGAGATGGATGCATCGGCCTTCGGCATGGGCCAGCGCTGCCAGCGCTTCGCCATGATCGTGCGCGACGGCGTGGTCGACAAGGTGCTCGTCGAAGGACCCGGGGAGTTCCGGGTGTCGAGTGCGGAGTCCGTGCTCGAGCAGATCTGACCGGGTCGCGCCAGTCAGGAAGGCTCAGTTGCCGGGCGCGGCCGGATAGCGCACCGGGTTGACGCCCTGGGGCTCGATGATGCCCAGCTCAAACCCGGCCCACAGCGCGCCTATCAGAACCAGCGACAAGCAGATTCGCACCGTCAGACGACGCACCGCACGGTCGCTGTCGCTGTCGTCGTTGACCAGAAAGTAAAAGCTTGACGCCAGCGTATAAAGGATCCCAAGAAAGGTCCCGATGATCAGCACTTTGCCCAGCAAGTTCAATGACCTCAAGTTGACTGCCGGCGGAGTATAACGAGCCTTCGTGATGACTCGCCGCATTTTCCCCCGGATTCGAACCTGGCTCCCGCATGCCGCGGCACTGCTGTGCCTGGTGCTGTGCGTCCGCCTGGCGCTCTGGCAGATCGAACGCGCTGCGGAAAAAGAGCAGCGGCTCGCGCAGTGGGAGGACGCGCCCGCCGTGGCTCTGGGGCCCGACCAGCAGCCGGAACGCTTCGCGACCGTTTCCGCGCTAGGGCGTTTCGATCCGGAGCGCCACGTGTTGCTCGACAACCAGATCCGCAACAACCATCCGGGTGTGCACGTCTTCACGCCGTTTCGGATGCAAGGCTCCGACACCACCTACATGGTCAACAGGGGATGGCAGCCGTGGGACCGGAATGCCGACCGGACGCCGCGTTTCGACACGCCTCGAGGCCCGGTCACGATCACCGCCCGGGTCAGCGATGCGCCGCGGGTGGGGCTTCAGCTGGGCGAAGCCGCCGACCTCGATCCCGCCAACTGGCCCAATCTCATGACCTATTACGACAGCGACAGGATTCGCGATGCGCTGGGCGCGAGCGTGGCTGACGACGTGCTGCTGCTCGACCCGGACCACCCGGCCCACTTGAGCGGTGATCAGTGGCAACGGGTCAACATGGGCCCCGAACGCCACATCGGCTACGCCTTCCAGTGGGCCAGCATCGGGCTGGCCATCTTCCTGATCTGGCTGATCCTTACCATCCGGAAATTTCGCAGACAATGAACCGAATCGCAATCCTCGCCGTCTTCGCCGTCTTCCTGATCCCCGTGGTCCTGGCCACGCTGATGCACAGCCAGTGGCTGAACTGGCAGCCGGGCGGCGGACGCAATCACGGCGAGCTCATCGAGCCGGTCATCGAGCTCGAAGACTTTTCGGTCGTCGATGCCCGAGGGCGGCCGGTCTCGCGCGATGCCCTGCTGGACCGCTGGCAGCTGATTCACGTATTCCCGGGCGCCTGTGACGAAAGCTGCCTGGAGAACCTGTACTGGCTGCGCCAGATCCGGCTGGCGCAGGATCGTCATCAACCCGACATCGGGCTGGTGTTCTTGAGCCCGCAGGACCAGAGCGAGGCCACGGTCGCCGCCATCGGGGAACTCGCCGAGGACTTTCTGATCCTGGATGGTGAGTCGGCGGCAGGCCTGGTCGACCAGTTGCCCGATCACGTGCGTCAAGGCGCCTTCTACATTGCCGACCCCATGGCCAATATAATATTGCGTTATCCCATCGACGCCGATCACAACGGCATTCGCCGTGACCTGCGTCGCCTGCTGACCTGGACCCAGCGTGACTGAACCGGTGCCATGAGCCGTTCCACATATCACAAGCTAAGCCTGTTTGCCTGCGGCCTGACCCTGGTCGTGATCGTCCTTGGGGCCTGGGTCCGTCTGACTGATGCCGGACTCGGCTGCCCGGACTGGCCGGGCTGCTACGGCCATCTGACCTGGCCGGACTCCGACGGCGAGCTCGCCATCGCCGAGCAGGTCCGCCTCGATCGCGCCGTCGACGTCGGTGCGGCCATCCGCGAAATGGTGCACCGTTACGCGGCCGCGATCCTGGGCCTGATTGTCCTGGTCCTGGCCGTCGCTGCGTGGCGCCGACGCCGCGAGCCCGGCCAGCCGGTCAAACTGCCCCTGCTGTTGCTGGCCCTGATCCTTTTCCAGGGGGCGCTGGGCGCGTGGACGGTCACGCTGCTGCTCAAGCCGGCCATCGTGCTGGCCCATCTGGCCGGCGGCATGCTGACCTTCAGCCTGCTGGTGCTGCTTTCCCTTCGGACCCGGCCGCGGCAGGTCCGGCCGAACCTGCCGCAGCGCAAGCTGCGTCCCGCCATCGCCCTGGCCACGACGGTGCTGGTGGCCCAGATCCTGCTCGGCGGCTGGGTCAGCACCAACTACGCGGCCCTGGCCTGCCCCGATTTTCCGACCTGTACCGGCCAGTGGTGGCCGGACAGCAACTTCAGCGAAGGATTTCGGCTGTGGCGGGGGGTCGGCGTGGATTACGAGGGCGGCATCCTCGATCAGCGGGCGCGCGTGGCGATCCATCTCGCCCACCGCATCGGTGCGCTGATCGTGGTCGGGTTGTTCGGCTGGCTGCTGTGGCGACTGTTTCAGGCGCCTGGTCTGGCGCGCGCGTCGACGCTGCTTGCCGGATTGCTCACCACCCAGGTCGCGCTGGGCATCCTCAACGTCGTCTGGAGCCTGCCCCTGGCCGTCGCCGTCGCCCACAACGGCGTCGCCGCCCTGTTGCTGGGCACCATGGTCTACCTGCTGCATCGCACCACCTACCGGGAGCCGAACACCACATGAATACCCAGGTTATTTCACCAGCCCGGATCAGCCACTTTCTGGCGGTGTGCAAACTGAAGGTCGTCAGCCTGATCGTGTTCACCGCCGTGGTCGGCATGGCCCTGGCCACGCCCGGCATCGTCCCGCTGGATATCCTGTTCTGGGGCACGCTCGGAATCGGCATGGCGGCCGCGGGTGCGGCCGCGATCAACCACCTGATCGACGCGCGCACCGACCAGATGATGTTGCGCACGCGCAACCGCCCTCTGCCGCAGGGTCAGCTCAACGAGGGCCAGGTGCTGTCGTTCGCGATGGCGCTGACCGCAACATCCATGGCCATCCTGGTCTACTTCGTCAACCCGCTGACGGCGCTGCTGACGTTTTTCAGCCTGGTCGGCTACGCCGTGATCTATACCGTTTTCCTCAAGCGCGCCACGCCTCAGAACATCGTCATCGGCGGCGCCGCCGGCGCCGCG
>JAWLFD010000248.1:0-3379 GCA_041685745.1 Wenzhouxiangella sp. | reverse complement strand
CAGGATGCCGGCGAACTCCTCTTTGAAGTTGTCGAAGTGCATTTCCAGCCGATCGACCTGGGCGGAGAACTTGTTGAACGCCACCACCGCCGGAATGGCCGCGAACAGGCCCATGGCCGTGGCGATCAGCGCTTCGGAAATGCCGGGGGCGACCATGGCGATGGTGGCCGACTGGGCCCCGGCGAGTCCGCGAAATGAATTCATGATGCCCCAGACCGTGCCGAACAGGCCGACGTAGGGGCTGACCGAACCCACGGTCGCCAGAAAGCTGAGCTGATTCTCCAGCCGCTCCAGTTCCCGCGTGAGGGCGACGCGCATGGCGCGCTGGGCGCCGTTGCTCAGCGTCTCTGGGTTGGCGTGGCGGTCTTCGCGCAGTCGGGCGAACTCCCGGAAACCGGCCTCGAAGATCGATTCCAGCCCCTCGCGACCGGCGCGGTTGCCGGCCACCGCGTCATACAGCTTGCTCAGGTCGGCACCGGACCAGAACTTCTCCTCGAATTCGCGCGCGCGCTTGTCGGCCCGGCTCAGCATCTGGCGTTTGCGAAAGATCACCATCCACGAGGCGATCGAGGCCAGCACCAGCAGCAGCATGACGCCCTGCACGAGCAGGCTGGCCTCCATGATCAGTTCCCAGATCTGCAGCTGTTCGTTGGATTGCATGGCTTTCTCAGTTTCCCTGGAATTGTCGAATGGCCGCATGCAGCGCCGGCGGCATGCGGGTCGGCCGGAAGCTCGCCGCGCTCAGGCAGGCAATGGCGACCCGGCCGGAGGCCAGCAGCAGGCCGTCTTGCCGATGAACCCGCTGAAGAATGCACATCGATGCGGCCCGAAGCTGTTCGACGGCAACATCGACGGCAAGTTCATCCTCGAGCCGGGCGGGGGCACGGAAATCGAGCTGGACCGAGGTGACGACGAACAGGCAACCTTCCCGTTCGCGCAAATCCACCTGCGGGTACCCCAGCGCCAGCAGCCAGTCCGAGCGCGCCCGCTCCATGAAATTGAGGTAGCGGGCGTGGTAGACCACCCCGCCGGCGTCGGTGTGCTCCCAGTAGACCCGATAGCGCCAGCTCGATGGCGGTGCCGTCATGCCGAGCCGTCGCCGCTGGAGCCGAACAGGTCGCCGATCGGGGCCTCGGGCGGATTGAGCCCGAAATGGCGCCAGGCCCGCGCCGTGGCCATGCGCCCGCGCGCGGTGCGGACCAGGTAGCCTTCCTGGATCAGGTAGGGCTCGATCACGTCTTCGAGCGTGCCGCGCTCCTCCGACAGCGAGGCCGACAGGCTTTCCACCCCGACCGGGCCGCCGCCGAAATGCTCGATCAGCACCTTGAGCAGCCGCCGGTCCATGGTGTCGAAACCGCGCTGGTCGACCTGCATCATCTCCAGCGCGCTGGCGGCCACCTCGGAGTTGATGCGGCCGTCGGCGCGCACCTGGGCAAAATCGCGCACCCGCCGCAGCAGCCGATTGGCGATTCTGGGCGTGCCGCGCGCGCGGCGGGCAATCTCTCCGGCCCCCGCTTCCTCGGCAGGAATCTGCAGAATGCCGGCCGAGCGCGCCACGATCCGGGCCAGGTCGTCGATGCCGTAGAACTCCAGCCGCTCGACGATGCCGAAACGATCGCGCAGCGGCGAGGTCAGCAAGCCGGCCCGGGTGGTCGCACCGACCAGGGTAAAGCGCGGCAGGTCGAGCTGGATGGAACGCGCCGCCGGGCCTTCGCCGATGATGATGTCGATCCGGTAATCCTCCATGGCCGGGTACAGCACCTCCTCGACCACCGGGCTCAGGCGATGGATTTCGTCGATGAACAGCACGTCGCCGGGCTCGAGGTTGGTCAAAAGCGCCGCCAGGTCGCCGGCCCGCTCCAGCACCGGACCGGAGGTCTGGCGCAGGTTGGTGCCCATCTCGGCGGCAATGACGTTGGCCAGGGTGGTCTTGCCCAGGCCGGGCGGGCCGAAGATCAGCACGTGGTCCAGCGCCTCGTGGCGCCGGCGGGCCGATTCCAGGTAGATGCCCAGGCGCTCCTTCATCACCGGCTGACCGATGTATTCGGCCAGCCGGCCCGGGCGCAGGGTTTCCTCTATCCGGGCTTCCTCGCCGGTCGCTGCCGAGCTGATCAGGCGCTCTTCTTCCATGCCCTCAGCCCTGCATCTTGTGCTTGAGCGCCAGGCGGATCAGCGCCTCGGCCGACTGGTCGGGGGCCTCGACCGAGCGGATCATCTTCAAAGCCTCGGTCGAGGAGTAGCCGAGCGCGGTCAGGGCCGCGCGCGCCTCGCCGGCGGCGTCCACCGCCGCGCCCGCGGTGCCGGGACCGGTCTGCAGGTCGCTCAGGCGTCCGCGCATCTCGAGCAGCAGGCGCTCGGCGGTCTTCTTGCCGATGCCGGGCAGCCGGGTCAGCGCCTGGGCGTCACCCGCCTCGACCATCAGGGCGAAATCGCGACTGCTCACACCCGACAGGATCGCCAGCGCCAGGCGCGGGCCCACCCCGGAGACCTTGAGCAGCGAGCGGAACAGGTCGCGATCGGCCGCGTCGACGAAGCCGTAGAGGGTGTGGGCGTCCTCGCGCACGATCAGCTGGGTCAGCAGGGTCAGCGCCTCGCCGATCGGCGGCAGACGATCGAACACCGACAGCGGTGCTTCGACCTCGTAGCCGACACCGGCCACGTCGACCAGCAGGAACGGCGGCCGGCGCTCCAGCAGGGTGCCGTGCAGGCGGGCGATCATCGCAGGACCACCCCGGCCGGCAGGCGCGCGCGGGTCTGGGCCGTGTGCAGGTGGCACAGCGCCACGGCCAGCGCGTCGGCGGCGTCCTCGGCCGGCGCTTCGGCCAGCTTCAGCAGGATGCGGGTCATGTGCTGGACCTGCTCCTTGGCCGCCCCGCCCCGTCCGACGATGGCCTGCTTGATCGCGCGCGGCGCGTATTCGTGGACTTCCAGACCGCAGGCAACGGCCGCGCACACGGCCGCACCGCGCGCCTGGCCCAGCTTGATCGCGGCCTGCGGATTGCGGCTCATGAACACCGTTTCGACCGCGGCGATATCGGGCCGAAAAGCCTCGATCAGCTCCTGCACGCGGGCAAAGATCATCCCCAGGCGCTCGGGCATCGGCCCGCCGCCCAGGCGGACCGACTCGGCATGCACCAGCACGTCGCCGTCGATGATGCCCACACCGGTAATCCGCGAGCCTGGATCCAGGCCGATGATTCTCATCGCGCCAGCCGCATCCCGCACGCGTCAATCATCATAAGCCTCGGCCGGAATGTCGGCGTTCGACCAGACATCCTGAGTGTCATCGAGGTCTTCGAGCATGTCGAGAAACTTCAGCACGCTGCGGCCGGTGTCGACGTCGACCTCGACCAGGGTGGTGGCGCGCTGGGTCACCTCG
>JAWLFD010000033.1:0-14011 GCA_041685745.1 Wenzhouxiangella sp. | reverse complement strand
TCGCCATCCTGCTTGCGCTGAGCGCCTGCGGCTCCGGCGCGCGCGAAATCCGCGGCGAGCGGCCGCTGGTTCGTGTCGAAGGCCTGGTTGTCGACGGCGAGCAAGTGACCCTGACCGTGGGCCTGCGCAACGTCAACGACCGCAGCCTGGACCTGCGCCGACTCGAGGTCCGGCTGCAGGTCGAAGACGAGTTGCTGCTGGAGACCGAGGCGCGGCCACGGATCGACATCAGCGCGCGCGGACGGGAGGTCGTCACGCTGCGCGGCAGCGGCGAGACGCCGGGCCTGGAATCGCTCGCTCGGCGCTTCGATCCGCGATCGGGGGACGGCCTGGCGACTGCATCGCTCAACGCCGCCTGGACCATGGAGCTGAAGCTGTTCGACGAACGTGATCGCGAATCGATGACCCGGGCCAGCGGCTTTCTCCATCCGGTGCCCGGCCGTCCGGGTCATTTTCGCTGACAGTTCAAGGAGTCCGGATTCATGACGATTGCGTACTGGTGTGTTCTGGCGGCCGCGACTTTTCCCTACCTGTTGATCGGCGTGGCCAAGATCGGCGTGCGCGGCTTCGACAATCGCCGGCCTCGGGACTGGTACGAAAAATCCACGGGCTTTCGCCGGCGCGCCGTCTGGGCCCAGCAGAACAGCTACGAGATCTTCGCCTTTTTTGCCGCCGCGGTGATCATCGCCCACCTGGCCGGTGCCGATCAGGCCACGGTCGACGGCCTGGCGATCGCCTTCATCGCCAGCCGGATTGCCTATGCCATCAGCTACCTGGCCGACCTGCACCTGCTGCGTTCGCTGGTCTGGACGGCGGGATTTGCGTGCTGTGTGGCACTGTTCGTTGTCGCGGCGTGACCGATTTCCGGACTTTCGGCACATTGACGCCGGGCGGCCAACGCCATAGGCTAGCAACCTGAATTCCGCCTGCTGATTCGAGAGACAAGATCATGAGCCTGCGCATCACCCTGGATTTCACCGAGAAAGATCTGGAACGTTTCCGCAACCTGGCCAAGGCCGCGATGGAAAGCACGCGCGACCTCGACGCCGACAAGATCATCAAGGGCGCGCGTGGCCTGCTCGACGAGGTCAACGAAAAGGTCGATTCCGACTACATCCGCGGCCGCCTAAACCAGATCAGCACCCTGATCAACATGCTCGAGGACGACGGTTGGGGCATGCAGGAAGTCGGCCGCGGACGGGTGCTGGCCGCGCTGGCCTATTTCAACAACCCCGACGACCTGATCCCCGACGACGTGCCCGGCCTGGGCTACCTCGACGACGCCATCATGATCGAACTGCTGTGCCGGGAACTCAAGCCGGAGATGGACGCCTACGAGGATTTCGTTTCCTACCGGGCCTCCGAGGCCAAGCGGCGCGGGATGGACCCGGACGAGCTCAACCGCGGTGACTTCCTGAAAGCCCGGGAGCACGCGCTGCTGGCCCGGATGCGGCGCCGCCGGCGCGGCGGCGGTGGCGGCGGCGGTCGACGCTCGCCGTTTTCACTGTTCTGATCTGAGCATCTCGACGTGCGGGATGCCGTCCTCCGGGTACGGTCCGCGCACGAAACCGAAACCGAGGCTGGCATAGAAGCGGTCCAGGTGCTGCTGGGCGGAGATGCGTAGTTCCGCGCCCGGGTAGAGTCGCTCGGCCAGATCGATCGCGCGCTCCATCAAGTCCCGACCCAGCCCGGTGCCGCGATGTTCCATGGCGGTCAGCACCCGCCCGATCGACGGCTCGGCAAAGCGCGTGCCGGGGGCGGTGATGCGGGCGTAGGCCGCGACCCGGCCGGCGCTGTCGGTGGCCCAAAGGTGATGCGCCGACTGATCCAGGCCGTCGAGTTCCGGGTAGGGACAATCCTGCTCGACGACGAAAACGGCCACCCGGGCCGCTAGAATGGCGTAAAGCTCGTCGCCGGAAAGGCCCGCGAAGTCCGATGCACGCCAGGCCAGGGCCGACGTCGATTGCCGCATTTTCTCGTTCACAGCAGCCAGGAATTCCAATTGAGTACCGATGTGCATGATATCCGCCTGGCGGCCGGATTCGAAATCCCCGGCGGCTCGGCGGCCGCGCGCACGCTCAGCCGCCAGCAGGCAGAACAGCTGGCCGCGGCGCTGGCGGCGGACCTGGCGCGAACGGTTCCCGGGGTCGACCAGGCCATGCTGGTTGTGGCCGGCAGCCTGTTCGAGCCGGCCGAGCTGCTTCGGCCCGGTCTGCCCGCCTGGGCGGCCCTGACCGACCTCGCCACGCCGGTCGTCCATGAGCAGGGCCTGGCGCCGCGGCTGCTGGCCATCGGCAGTCACGAAGGGCGCCTGCCGGACCGGCGCCTGGCGCCGTCCGAGGAGCCGGTGCAGGGTCAGTTTCTTGCCCTGCCACTGCTGCTGGTCAGCGAGGCGGACAACGGCCCGGCGCTGGAGACGGCGCTGGAACGCGAGCTGTTCGAGCGCGGCAGCATCGACCCCCCCGCACGCGCCCTGCTCCACCAGGCCCTGGGCCTGGATTCGGTCCACGGCCAGCTGCTGACCGCCACCGACCTGCTGGCGCTGCAGCACGTGCAGATGGACGCGGCCGGGCTGGGCGGATTCTGGCCGGTGATCGAGCACGCGGTACTGGCCGCCGATGAAACGGCCGAATTCGAGCTGGCCGCCGGGCTGCAGACCCGCTGGGCGGCCAACGGCCAGCGCCTGACCGTCGAGTTCCTGCCGTTCGACACCTTCGCCGGAACACCCGCGGCGTACCTGCTGTGGCTGCGTGCCCTGCGCACGCTCACGGCCCTGGCCGACGCCCACGGGCTGGCGTGGCGACCGATCGTCGCCGATGACTGCGAGGTCGACGCGACCGGCCGGCTGGTGACCCACTCGGCCGGACCTTGTCGCGCCGCCGACGGCGTGACCGAACACCTCGATCCCGACGCCGGGCTGATCGCCTGGTCGGTCGTCGCCGAGGGCCGGTTGACCCATCTCTACCCGCTCGACTCGGCGACCGCGCGCCGGCAGCATGACCTGATGCACGAGCGTGACCCGGACCTGCACCGGCCCGGCCGCATGCTGGTGTGTCCGGACAGCCAGACCCTGACCACTTCGACACTTCAACCATGAAAGCCAAGAAAAAGACCGCCCGGCGCCGCTACGACGACAATCCGCTGGCCTACGTCGGCGTCTCGCCCATCCACGGGCGCGGGCTGTTTGCCCGTCGCGCGATTGCCGTCGATGAGTACATCGGCAGCTACCGCGGGCGCCGGACCCAGAGCAACGGCATGCACGTGCTGTGGCTGTGGAACGACGAGCGCGAGCGCTGGGAAGGCATCGACGGCCAGAATGAAATGCGCTTTCTCAACCACGCCGACGAACCCAACGCCGACTGGTGGGGCGCCGATCTGTACGCTATCCGCGCCATTGCCCGGGACGAGGAAATCACCTTCGACTACGGTTGGAACGAAGAGGACGAAGAAGATGAGGCATGAAGCCGCCGTTGCCCCGCATCGCGGGATTCGCGCTACCCTGAACGGCCTTGAAAAAGGCCGGATACCACGATGAAGATCGCCAGCTGGAACGTCAATTCGCTCAAGGTGCGGCTACCCCAGGTGCTCGACTGGCTCGACCACCAGCGCCCCGACGTCCTCGGCCTGCAGGAAACCAAGCTGACCGACGAGAAATTCCCGCTGGACGCCTTCCGCGAGCTGGGCTACCAGGTCAGTTTCTCCGGCCAGCCCACCTACAACGGCGTCGCCCTGATCTCGACCGGCGCGCAGGCCGACCCGGTCAGCCGGATTCCGGACTTCGACGACGTGCAGAAACGGGTGATCGCGGCCACCATCGACGGGGTGCGCGTGATCAACCTCTACGTCGTCAACGGCCAGGAGGTCGGCAGCGAGAAATTCGACTACAAGCTGGCCTGGCTGGCCGCGGTCACGCGCTGGGTCGAAGCCGAACGCGCCCGCCACGACAAGCTGGTGGTGATGGGGGACTTCAACATCGCTCCGGACGATCGCGACGTACACGACCCGGCCGCCTGGCACGAGAAGATCCTCTGCTCCACGCCGGAGCGCGAGGCGCTCGGACGCCTGCTGAATCTGGGCCTGCACGACAGCTTCCGGCTGTTCGACCAGCCCGAGGCGGTGTATTCGTGGTGGGACTACCGGGCGGCGATGTTCCGGCGCGGGCTGGGGCTTCGCATCGACCTGGTATTGTGCTCGGACGCGCTCAGGCAGGCCTGCACCACCAGCTACGTGGACAAGGAACCGCGCCGCCTGGAGCGGCCCTCGGACCACGCCCCGGCGGTGGCCGAATTCGACCTGGGCTAAGCCGCGGCTGTCAGTTCAGCATGGCCTGGACGCCGCCTTCGAGGTTGTAGACCTCGGCGAAGCCCTGCTTGCGGTAGTGCTCTGCCACCGCCTGGCTGGATACCCCGACGTTGCACAAGAACACCAGCGGCAGGTTCGGATCGGCCTCCTTGAGCTCGGCCATCAGTCCGGCATCCAGCGCGCGGGCGAAATCGAGCGGGTAGGCCTTGCGGTCGGCCTCGGAGCGGGTATCGACCACCATTACGCGCTCGCCGGCATTCATCTTCTGCTGCAGCTCGGCCGGGCTCATCTGGCGCACCGGCGGCGGCGCACCGGGCAGATCCAGCTTCAGGCCCTCGCCCTGGACGGTCTCGACCCAGTCGATCTTGGCGCCCCTGGCGCGCTGCGCGGAGGCCAGGTCCATCAGGATGGTGAGGCCGGCGGCCTCGGCGGCGATCTCGTGACCCTCGCGCGGGCCGATGTTGAAATTGGCGTCCCAGTCCGAGGCGATGGAGAAATGCAGGAACTGGCCCGGATAGCCGGCCAGGAAATCGCGGATCTTGGCCGCGGCCTTGTCGCTGATCTCCATTTCCGGGGGCGTGCGGTCCGGCTTTTCCAGGCCCAGCATCTCGTGCAGCTCGCCGGCGTTGAACATCTCGGTGATGATGTCGCAGCCGCCGAGCAGTTCACCCTTGACGTAAAGCTGGGGGATGGTCGGCCAGTTGCCGTAGACCTTGATGCCCTCGCGGATCGCCTCGTCCTCCAACACGTTGAAGGCGGCGAAGTCGCCCCCCAGCAGGCTGTCGAGCATGCCGGCGGTCTTGGCCGAAAAGCCGCACTGCGGCATTTTCGGCGTGCCCTTCATGTACAGCACCACATCGTTTGAGGCGATCTGCTGCTCGATTCGGTCTTTCAGCGCGGGGTCTAGGGTCATGGAAAATCAAATCCGGATTGAAGTGGTCCTGATTCGATATTGTCGGGTCTACGGCACCCGTAATCAAGCCTTGGATGTTTCATCCTGTGGAGCCCGGGCGGGTTTTTGCGATACCCTTCATCCAGTCAGGGTCGCAAGTGAAACCGCAATGTCCAGCATGAAAGCCCCTTTCCGCACCGCCAGCCGGGTCGACGATGTCCGCTACGAGATTCGCGGTGCGCTGGCCCGCCGGGCCCGAGAACTCGAGCAGCAGGGCCACGACATCCTGCATCTGAACATCGGCAACCCCGGCGCCTTCGGCCTGCGCACGCCCGAGACCATGCGCCGGGCGGTGGTGCGCAACCTCAAGTACAGCGAGGCCTACGGGCCGCAGACGGGGATCTTCCCCGCGCGCGAGGCGGTGGCCATGCAGTTCCAGTCGCGCGGGCTGACCGAGACCCGCTACGACCAGGTCATGATCGGCAACGGGGTCTCGGAACTGGTCGACCTGGTCCTGCGCTCGCTGCTCGAGCCGGGCGAAGAAGTGCTGGTCCCGGCCCCGGACTATCCGCTGTGGACGGCGGCCGTGGTCTTGAACGGCGGGCACGCGCGCCACTATCCCTGCCCGGCAGAGAAGGGTTTCCTGCCCGATATCGATCGGATCCGGCAGTTGATCACGCCAAGAACGCGCGCGCTGGTGGTCATCAACCCCAACAACCCGACCGGGGCGGTGTACCCGGAATCCGTCCTGCGCGAGCTGGCCGAACTGGCCGCCGAGCACGACCTGATCATCTTCAGCGACGAGATCTACGACTCGATCTGCTACGACGAGGCCCGCTTCGTGCCGATGGCGCCGCTGGCCGAACAGACGCTGTGCGTGAGCTTCGGCGGGTTGTCCAAGGTCTACCGGGCCTGCGGCTGGCGGGTGGGCTGGGCGGTCTTCACCGGCGCCCTGGACCGTGCCGGCGACTACCGCCTGGCGGTCGAAAAGCTCGCCGCCCTGCGCCTGTCGGCCAACGTCCCGGGCCAGTGGGCGGTGCAGACCGCGCTGGGCGGTTACCAGTCGATCGCCGACCTGGTCGCCCCCGGCGGGCGCCTGCACGACTCGCGCCAGGCGGTCATCGAAGCCTGCCGGCAAAGCCGCTTCCTGGACCTGGTCACGCCGATGGGAGCAATGTACGCCTTCCCGTCCGTGCGGCCCGACGTCATGCCCGACTTCGACGACCACCGCTTTGCCGCCGAGCTGCTCGAACACAAGCACATCCTGATCGTGCCGGGCTCGAGCTTCAACATACCCGATCGTCACCACTTCCGGATTACCCTCCTTCCTGAAGCCGAAGATCTGGCCGCGGCCTTCGGGCGCATCGACGAACTGCTCGAAGAACTGGCCGAGACTCCCGAACGACTGCAGACCGCCCGAAGCGCATGAACCAGACCACCGAGGAAACCAACCCGCTGCTGGCCGCGGGCCTGCCCCGCTTTGCCTCAGTCCGGCCCGAGCACGCCCTGCCGGCCATCGAGCAGCGCCTGGCCGAGTACCGCGCCCTGATCGAAGGCATCGAGGACGAGGACGAGGCGCCCGACTATGCCCGCGTGGTCGAGGCCGAAACCCTGGCCGACAACGCGCTGGCGGCGGCCTGGTCGACCATCTCCCACCTGCACAGCGTGACCCAGACGCCCGAGTGGCGCGAGGTCTACCCGGACTGCCTGGAGCGGCTGACCCGCTTCCACAGCGAGCGCAGCCAGAACCGCGCCCTGTTCGACGCCTATCAGGCCTTGCGCAGGCGCGCGGATTTCGACCGCCAGCCGGCCGCGATGCGGGCCAGTATCGAGCACGAGCTGATCCAGTTCCGGCTCGGCGGCGTCGACCTGCCGGCCGGGCAGCGGACCCGCTTCGCCGAGATCAGTCTGCGCCTGTCGGCGCTGGGCAACCGCTTCGGCAACCACGTGCTCGACGCCACCGAGGCCTGGAGCGAACACTTCAGCGATGCACGGCAGCTGGCCGGACTGCCCGACGGGGAGCTGGATCTGCTGGCCGACATGGCCGACCGCGCCGGTCGATCGGGCTGGCTGGCCAATCTCAGCTTCCCGGCCTACCGCGCCATCATCACCTACGCCGACGACCGCGACCTGCGCGAGCGCTTTCATCGCGCCCACGTCAGCCGCGCCGCCGACACCGGGCCGCACGCCGGGCGTTTCGACAACACGCCGATCGTGGCCGAGATGCTCGCGCTGCGCCAGGAGCAGGCGCGCCTGCTGGGCTTCGACTCGCACGCCCACATGCGCCTGGCGCGGCGCATGGCCGATAGCCCGGAAGACGTGGAGGGCTTTCTGCTGGACCTGGCCGGGCGCGCCCGCAACCGGGCTCGGGCCCAGCTCGACGAGCTCGAGGCGTTCGCCGCCGGGCTGGGCGCCGAGCTGCCGCTGGCGCCCTGGGACCTGGCCTACTACAGCGAGAAGCTGCGCGAGCGTGCGCTGGGCATCAACCGGGAAAAGCTCAAGCCATGGTTCGAGCTCGAAACCGTCTTCGGCGGGCTGTTCAAGCTCACCCAGGAGCTGTTCGGGCTGACTTTCACCCCCGACGACACGGTCGAGACCTGGCACCCGGACGTTCGCTATTACCGCATCGGCGACGGCGGCGGCGAGACCGTGGCGGGCCTGTTTCTGGACCTGTACGCCCGCCCGCGCAAATCCGGCGGCGCCTGGATGGATGTCTGCCGCTCGCGCATGGTCATCGGTGATCGCTCTCAGCAACCGGTGGCCTATCTGACCTGCAATTTCGCCCCGCCCGGCAAGGATCAGCCCAGCCTGCTGACCCATGACGACGTGGTCACCCTGTTCCACGAATTCGGCCACTGCCTGCATCACCTGCTGACCCGGGTCGACCTGCCCGGGGTGGGCGGGATCAGCGGGGTGGAATGGGATGCGGTGGAACTGCCCAGCCAGCTGCTGGAGGGCTGGGCCTGGGATCAGACCTCGCTGGACCGTTACGCCCGTCATGTCGACAGCGGCGAGCCCCTGCCGCGAACCTGGCTGGACGCACTGAAAGCCGACCGACAGTTCCATGGCGCGCTGGCCCTGCTGCGCCAGATCGAGTTTGCGCTGACCGACCTGCGCGTGCACGCGGCCGGTCCGGTCGATCCCGCTGCAGTCCATCGCGCGGTGCACGCTGAGCTCGCGGTCGTCCCCATGATCGACGACAACCGCTTCCTGATGAGTTTCTCGCACCTGTTCGACGGCGGCTACGCGGCCGGCTACTACAGCTACCTGTGGGCCGAGCGGCTGGCGCGCGATGCCTTCGAATGGTTCGGCGAGCAGGGCCTGTTCCGGCGCGAGGCCGGCGAGCATCTGGCGCGCGAGATTCTCTCGGTCGGCGCCAGCCGGCCCATGGCCGAGTCGTGGCAGGCCTTTCGCGGGCGCGAAGCGCGCCTGGAGCCATTGCTCGACGCCTACGGCATCGCCGCCTGAGCCGAACCGCGACCGCTCAGGACCGAACCTGGCCGCTGCCCAGGACGCGGTACTGGAAGGTGGTCAGCTGCTCCACCCCGACCGGCCCGCGGGCGTGCAGGCGTCCGGTGGCGATGCCGATCTCGGCGCCGAAGCCGAACTCGCCGCCGTCGGCGAACTGGGTCGAGGCGTTGCGCACGGCAATCGCGCTGTCCAGGCCGGCCAGGAAGCGCTCGGCGACCGCGTCGTCGTCGGTGATGATGCCGTCGGTATGGCCCGAGCCGTAGCGGGCGATGTGGGCCAGGGCCTGGTCGGGGCCGTCGACCGTCCGGATGGCCAGCACCGCATCCAGGTACTCGGTCTGCCAGTCGCTCTCCCCGGCCGGATGGAGCCGGGTGTCCAGCGCGCACAGGGCCTGGTCGGCGCGCAGCTCACAGCCCAGACCCACCAGGCGCTCGACGAGAGCCGGCAGCAGGTCCAGGCGCCGACGGTCGAGCAACAGGGTCTCCAGCGCGCCACAGATGCCGGGACGGCGCATCTTGGCGTTGGCCACGACCTCGACCGCCATCCC
Organism: Wenzhouxiangella sp.; assembly: GCA_041685745.1. Lineage (GTDB taxonomy): Bacteria > Pseudomonadota > Gammaproteobacteria > Xanthomonadales > Wenzhouxiangellaceae > Wenzhouxiangella. The sequence continues at coordinate 4,799 of JAWLFD010000033.1, read as the reverse complement.
GGCGTCCGCCGCGGCGTGAACGTAGAGGTGATTGTTGCCGTCCAGGTGGGCCAGCACCGGCACCCGCGCGTCCTGCTGCACCCGCGCCACCAGGCTTTTTCCGCCGCGCGGAACGACCATGTCCAGCCACTCGTGCGCGCTGAGCAGGGCGCCGACGGCGGCCCGGTCCTGGGTCGGAAGAAGCTGCACCGCCGCCTCGGGCAGACCGGCCTCGACCAGCCCTTCGACCAGAGCCTCGTGAATGGCCCGGTTGCTGTGCACAGCCTCCGAGCCCCCGCGCAGGATCACCGCGTTGCCGGACTTCAGGCACAGACCGGCGGCGTCGGCGGTGACGTTGGGCCGGCTTTCGTAAATCACCCCGATCACGCCTATGGGCACGGCCACCCGCTGGATGCGCAGGCCGTTGGGCCGGGTCCAGTCGGCCAGCACGCGGCCGACGGGATCGTCCAGCTCGGCAATCGCTTCCAGCCCGGCGGCGACGCCTGCGAGGCGATCCGGGTCCAGGCGCAGGCGATCCAGCAGGGCCGCCGACAGGCCGCGCTCCCGACCGGCGGCCAGGTCGCCCTCGTTGGCGGCGAGAATGGCGCCAGAGCGTCTGCGAATCGACGCCGCCGCCGCGACCAGGGCCTGGCGGCGACGGGCATCGCCGGCAGCACTCAGCGCGCGGGTAGCGCGGCGCGCTGCCTGGCCCAGTTCAGCGATCAGCGACTCGTACGGAGTCTGGTCTGGATGCGTCATGTCGTCAACGTCCTTTCCTGAAACAGCACCAGGTCGTCGCGGTGCACCATGGGCCCGCGCCCGGCCTGGTCCAGCACCTCGACGATGCGCTCGCTGCCCAGCCCGGCGATGCGCTCAGCGTCGGTGGAAGCATAGCCGCTCAGACCCTGGCCACACGGACCTGTCGGACCGACCAGACGGACCAGGTCGCCGCGCTCGAATCGGCCGCGTACTTCCTTGACCCCCACGGCCAGCAGACTGGCGCCGTCCTGCACCGCGCGCAGGGCGCCGGCGTCGAGGACCAGCTCGCCCTGCGGATGCTGCAGGCCGCGCAGCCAGCGCTTGCGCGCGGCCGGCGGCCGGGTGCCGGCCTGGAAAAAGGTCGACGCGCCCCCGCTCATCAGGTGCCCGATCGGATCCTCGCTGCGGCCCGAAGCCAGCACCACGCTGACGCCGGCCTCGACCGCGATGCGCACCGCCGCCAGCTTGCTGACCATGCCGCCGGTGCCCAGCCCGGCCCGGCCTGTGCCGCCGGCCAGGGCCTCGATTTCCGGTGTGATCGCCGCGACCCGATCGATTCGGCGCGCGGCCGGATTCTCGGCCGGATCGGCCGTGTAAAGACCGTCGACATCGCTGAGCAGCAGCAGGCGCTCGGCGCCCAGCAGCTGGGCGACGCGCGCGGCCAGGCGATCGTTGTCGCCAAAGCGGATTTCCTCGGTGGCCACGGTATCGTTCTCGTTGACCACCGGCACGATGGCGCGGGCGAGCAGCATCTCCAGGGTCGAGCGTGCATTGAGATAGCGCGGGCGCTGCTCCAGGTCGCCCAGGGTCAGGAGAATCTGCGCGGCCGTTCGGCCCTCTGCCGCCCACATCTCCGACCAGGCCCCGGCCAGGTGAATCTGGCCCACGGCGGCGGCGGCCTGGGCTTCGGCCAGCACGCGCGGGCGGCGCTCCAGTCCCAGCGCGCCGCGGCCCAGGGCAATCGCACCCGAAGAGACCAGCACGACCTCGCCGGCGCGTCCGGCCAGCCGCCGGCACAGCGTCGCCATCCAGTCCCTGCGCAGCCGACCGTGATCGTCAACCAGCAGGCTGGAACCGACCTTGACGACCAGGCGGCCCTCGCCGGCAAGCGGTGCGGAATGGTCCTCGCCGATCATGCCACCGAGCCCGTGCTTCAGTCCGACCCGGCGGCGGCACGCCCTGAAAGCCGTTCGATCAGCCCGACCAGGATCGCGACCACCTCGGCCGGACGCCGGCTGAGTCGATCCGCCGGCAGATGCGTGGACAGGTGATCCAGGCGATCGAGGCGGGCGTTGTGCCAAGTCTCGCCGGCCGGGAAGGCATCGCTGACCGCGGTCTGCTGGTACCCGTCCAGATCGCCGAGATGCCAGTTGGTCGCCTCGAAGTTGATGACCGGGATGCCGGCCTCGTCGAACGCCACCTGGTCCGAGCAGCAGCCGGTGCCGGCCGGGTAGTCGGCGTTGAGCCCGGGGTTGGTGCGCAGCTCGATGCCCAGGTCGGCGGCAATGCGTCGAGCCTCGTCCCGGGCCGCAGCGGCGCCGGGGTGGCTGTCGATGGTCGACGGACCGGCGTGCACGTAGAGGCGGTCGCCGGTGATGATGCTGTCGATGTTGATCATCAGCGCCACGCGCTCGCGCTGTTGCTCGTTCATCTCGGCGACCACTCGGCGGGCGCCGAGCAGCCCGACCTCTTCGGCCCCGAAGGCAATGAAACGGATGGTGTGATCGGGCGCGGTGCCGGCCAGGCGGTGGGCCAGTTCCAGCAGCACGCCGGTGCCCGAGGCGTTGTCGTCCACGCCCTCGAGCCCCGGGCCGCCGATGCCGACCTCGACCTGGCCCTGGTTGCGGGCCACCGCGGTGTCGTAGTGGGCGCCGACGATGATCAGCCGGTCCGTTCGCCCGGGGAGTTCGGCCACCACGTTGTGCGAGACGGCGGCCCGCTCACGCGCATCGGCGCCGCCGAGGGGGTGAAAGCTGTAGGCCACGGAAAACTCCTGCAGCGCGGGGTCGTAGCCGAAATCGACCAGCCGGTCGGCCAGGTACTCGGCCGCGGCACGCTCGCGCGCGGTGCCGGCCATGCGCCCGGGAAACTCTTCGGCCAGGGTGCGCATTTCGCGCTCGGCCAACGCGCCCACCGGTTCGGCAAGCGCGGTCAGCGGCAGCAATAAGGCCGCGACCATGCCGGCCGCGAACTGCAATCGCATCAAACGCAAGGGCCAAGAAGACATGAAAGCCATCGACGGGGGACAAAGGCGCATTCTGCCACGACTGCGCTTGCCTGTTTCAGAGGCCGGCCTCGCGCCGCCTCAGGCGCGCCAGGACCACGAAAGTCACCGCCCCGCCCAGGGTCAGCGCAAACGGAAACACCAGCACGAAACGACCCAGTCCCGGAGCGCGCGCCTCCAGGGTCTGATAGACAAGCACCCCGGCCAGCGGCGCGAGCAGGCCGCGGATACCGGTCAGGGTCACGTGAATGCCCATGTAGAGGGTCGACTGGTCGTCGCTGGCGAAATCGTTGTGGCCCAGGTTCCAGCCCAGCTTGCCGCCGGCAAAGGCCGCGCCCAGCGCCAGCGAGCCGAACCAGAACAGCCAGTGCAGACCGGCGGCAGAGGCCAGCGTGAACAGGCCCAGCGCCAGCACGAAGGTCCAGGCCTGGCGGGCGCGATAGTCGAGGATATGCACCGCATCCAGGCGCCTGGCCCAGATCGGGGTAAACACCGCCAGGGTCAAAAGCGGCAGCGTGGTGGTGATCATCACCTGGCTGAATCGATCGAAACCGAACTGCTCGGTCAGCAGGATGACCAGCAGGGCGATGACCATGAGGTTGCCGCTGCCGAAGGCGAACATGGTCAGCATGTAGCGTCGATACCAGCGGTCGCGGGCCAGGATTTCCAGGCTGGCGCGCACTTGACCGCCGCGCCGGCCGGCACGCTGGCTGAGTTCCTGGCGCCGCAGCTGGCCGCCGCGCCGAATCCGCACCCGGCGCTAGCGGCCCGCCGCGACCAGCCCGAGGCGGCCGGCCAGCGGAAACACGATGCGCCACGCCTCCGGCCACCACGACATCAGCCCACCGATGGCCGCTGCGGTCACGGCGATGATCAGCGAGTAGATCACGGTGATGCGGCCGGTGATCTGGCCGCGCACGTGGCGCGGAAAATTGGCCCGCCAGATCGCCGCGCGCAGGGTGATCACCCCGGCCCAGCACAGCCGACTGGCCAACATCGCGGCGGTCATGAGGACCAGCCCGGCCGGGTGGATGGGTGCAAAGGCCATCAGGATCAAAAACAGCGCGGTCAGGGCCTTGAGCGCGGCGACCCAGCGCGTGCGATCGCGCCCTTCGGCCATCCCCGAGATCCACAGCGAAGCGATGTTGGCAAACGCCGGCGCCCCGGCCACCAGGGCCACGGCCAGGTTGACCCAGACCGGATCGGCCACGCCATCGAACTGGGTCTTGACGATCACCCCGACCAGGCCGCCCTCCAGCGCCCCCAGGGCCACGGCCATGGCGGCATTGGCGCTGACCTCGCGCGGCATCAGCGTCCGGGCGATGAACGGCAGGCGGGCGGGGTCGTTGGAGGCAGGCATGGCAATGCGATTGTACGGTGGACGGATCAACTCTGCCGCTCCGGACTCGGCCCGAAGCGTTACCATTTAGGCATGGTGAGCGATTTTCATGCCACGGATCCGGAAGCCGAGCGCGCCTGGCTCGAGCCGCTGCTGCGCGAGCGCATTCCGCTGGCCGGGGTGATGGAGCTGCGCGTTGGCCGCCTCGACCACGACGGCATCCGGCTCGACTTTCCGCTGGCGCCGAGCGTCAACGACAAGGGCAGCGCCTTCGGCGGCGCCCTGGCCAGCGCCATGATCCTGGCCGGATGGTCGCTGCCCAGGCTGCTGTTGCGGCGGCAGGCGCTGGCGGCCGACCTGGTAATCGGCCGCTGCGAGCTGCGCTTTGTCAAACCCGTACTCGGCGGCTACAGCGCCGTCTGCGACTGGCCGGATGCGACCCACCAGCTTCAATTCCTGCACGGCACCGCCGAGCGCGGTAAAGGCCGCCTGGCGCTG